>JAFGEC010000003.1 GCA_016931775.1 Candidatus Zhuqueibacterota bacterium
GAACCGGCATTGATGGATGCAATACTGTATATCAAAAAATCTTCCAGCCTCTCTTTTTTTTCCGTTCGTAATTTGTTAATCGGATCCATTAAAGGGTAGATCGCTTTGAATTCGGGATCCGAGGGTATTTCTGCCGGATTATCAATATATTCTTGATATTTCGCGGCCCAAAACTTGTGAAACAGGGTTTTCTTTAATACATCATTATATTTTTGGGCAAGGGATACCTCGTTGTTCAGCAGACAACTTTTCACAAAATATTTCAAATTTTCTATTTTTTTACCATTATTGATCATATCCTCCATGCACCATCGATAACAATAATTGATCTTTCCGTATTGATAGTAAAACATTTTTCCCGCAATTTCCATCTGTAAAACAGGCTTTCTCGTATGAAATGGTTTGGTTCCATTTTTAAAAGTAAACATTTTATCGCCGGCGATATGCAATTTTCGAAGTGCGAGATATGTATCCATCATGATTAACCTCGTCGGCTCACCTTTCAGATTGCGTGATAAAGATAATACCTCATTCCAATCATTTTCTAAAATGGCCCGTTCCATGGCCAATTCAGTCCGAAAATTCGCATCATCATAAGAAAAATAATATACTCCAAAAATCGTCAATAAAAAAACAAAAGCAGGAAGATAAAAAAATAAACGATGTGGTTTTTGCGGTTTTGATCTCGGCAGGAAATTGAATACAATACAGATTAAAAAGGTAAAAATGGCCAAAAAAGGCAGCCATAACATATAATCCCCGGTAATCTCATATCCCGGTAATCCAGCAAAATATACATTGGGAAACATAACGTTGACGTAGAAAAACCGGTAAAAAAGAAAGGGAATTCCAAATATAAAAATCAGTGAAAGCATCGTGACAGATAAGTGATCTTTCCAATCGTTCTTTTTTATCGTTGCGATTTTAAACACCACGAACAAGAAAACCGCCAACAAGGAATAAAATCCGGCTAAATGGAAAAAAATTATAATAAACAATAGTGAAAATAGCAACCGATAAATGTATCTATTGATATTTCTGTAAATCCAAAAGGCTCCCAGGACAATCATCATCCCCCAAATATTAGAAAATATATAACCATCTGCATATATGATATATATATAGTATCCCAATTGTGTTATTGTCAATAATAACAACAAAGAAGGAATAAAAGAAACAGGGTACTGTTTTTTGGACAGATTAAATGCTTTTGTCGTTAAAAACTGAATCACAAATAACAAAAAAATTATAAAAAGGCTACCCAGCCAGGGATAATAAAAAAACTGGGTGAAAAACAGTCCAAGGTAAGATAAAAGGCCACCCGGTGCTTTCACGGTGTCCAGGAAAAACATTTTCGTCGGCACAAACAGGGACAAATCTTGCAGCTTGAAAAGATAACGATTGTTATGAAGGACCGTCAGATATAATGTGGAAAGAGTGAAAAGAAAAAACGAGATAATATGAATAAGAAAATACTTTTTATTTAAACCGGAATTTTTCAATTTTTCATCAATCACGAAATGCTCTTATTTAATCGGACGACAGTATCGTCAGATAATATAAAAAATATGATTAGAAATCAACAATAATTAAATGAGAAAAGTGCTGAAATAATAATGCCCCGCAATACAGGGGCACTTGAAAATAACCCGACGATTTATTGCCGGATTCTAAACGAAAAAAGTCGCGCCCCAGCGGGGCGCATGCAAAATAAGACTTGAAGTTAAGCGATAAAAATATCCAGAGGATTTATCGGTTTTTGATTTCTATTTCAGCCCCTGCATTCTCAACAATAAATTTATATTATCGTGTTGTTGAAAATGATGTATTGAACGAACCGTTGCTTACGCTGACCTGTTCACTTTCAAAATTCTCTGCGGTAAATTGGAAGGTACCTTTTAAACGTGGGCTTGCTTCGGTCAAGGTAACGGAACCGGATATTGAATGATACATGTCGACATCATTATTAGTTGCCGTAGCTGTAAATACCGCCCAACCATCATTTTCAGTGGTTACCGCATCAGGGGCAAGGAGTGGAAAGTTACCTGTACCTTTGTTAATATTGATGGTTATCATCATGTTGTAGGTAATCCCGGAAGCAGTCATTGCTCCATTTATCGTAACACTATTTGTCACCAGATCTTTTGTTGCCACAACTGCATTCGTGGAATAATTCAGTGTGTATTTACCCGTCACATTTGCGGCGAAAGTGTTCTTTGTAGTTGATGAACCACCGGGATTGACGACTTTATTATTATCGTCCTTATCATCGGAACACCCCATTGCGAAAAACATACATACGCATACCAGCAACAAAACCAGTCTTACTGTCGATTTCATTTTTTCCTCCTGAGAAAATCGTTGAATTTTTTGATCTAATTCTAGGGCAGGTTGAAATTATTAATGTCCCTGTCAACTAGCGGACGAAAATATAATTTAAAAATTTTAAAAAAGCAACAGGTATTTATAGATACTGGCACCTCTGATCCGCTGCATTCAGCTTAATGCTGAGGTAAAAGGATTCCGTCGAATTGAAAAAAATAGATTTGATTACACAGATTCTGTGCTCTTCAACCAATACATATTTATCTTATCAGCCAGTTCGAAACCAATTCCCAGGCCTATACCGATCAACAGCCCAAAGGATATATTGGTAAAAAGTTGTTGTGTAAATTGTACCGGCTGAAAAATCAATCTTAGCAATAATGTTGCAACGAGGTAACCAATCGAAAAAAGCGCAGCGACGGTTAAAAATTTACCAAATTTTAGTTTATCCATTTTCGGCTCGAAATATCGGCAGAACAGATAAACCGCAATTCCCATGCTTAAAAAAAATACAACATCTCTTACCACAAAGCTTGTTTTTGAGTACATGAATAGAATTTCATGCAGGTAAATCATCAGCGCATAAAGGTAAATGGCATTTCGAATTTTAGAGAATTTTAATGTTGAATAAAAAATTGAACAAATTAGCCCAAAAGCTATAAATTGAAAACTAGCATCGGCTGTATTGAAAACCTGTAATCCAAAAAAAATTATCCCCACCAAAAAACAACAAATGCTTCCTAAAATGACCGTTAAGACAAAAGATGTACTTTTTTCGTTCATCGATTTAATTCATTGATATTTTGAATTTGACGATATGTTTGAACAGAGGTGGTTTTATGAGTTACAACTTGTTCAGCAGCACAGAACTTTTAAAAGTCACGAGAGTAACCTAATGATCTCATCCCTACTCTCCGCTTTAGAAAATCGTTTGCTGATCTTTTTTAAGGACAAGAACATCATTTAAATGAACGAATTTAACATCAATCCTTTCCCACGATACAAAAACAGTTATACCAAAAGTTAGTGGGCCATAGAGCATTGCTAATAACTTCACTCGTTATTACACGACGTAAATCGCTATGAATTTGAAAGCCAGCTTTCTCAAGATTTTTTTTAAATATAACGGTTGTAGGATACCATTGAAAAAATCTACCAGGGCCTCCATAATTTTTTCCCATTTCTTTACTTGTTTCTATTCGGTGTTCTAGGTGACCGATAATTGCATTTACAAGCATACATCCATTTTTTTTTAATATTTGTCTAAATCTTTTCAGCACAGAATCAACATTTTCCTTTGGAATGTGAGGAAGAGAGGCGCACACCCATAAGCCATCAAATTCACTATTCCCATAGTCAAGTTCAATCATGTCGAGTTTACGTGTTTTTATGCGAGGATCCCTCCTTGCAGCGATTCGAAGCATATTTGCAGAGTTATCGATTGCTTCAACCGCAAATCCCTTGTCAATAAAATAGCTGCTGTAGTGGCCAGGCCCACAGCCAACATCCAGTATTCTATTGCCGTTCAGCATGGTAATAAATTCGTCGGCTAATTGTAGATCGGGCTTCTTCGCCCATTGTTTTGTGTACTCGTACGCCAGGAAATCATAGGCTTTTCGATTTTGTTCGACAATTGTTCGAACATTAAAGGGACTCATCTATAATCTCCGAGAAGCAGCTTTTCTTACGTTTTCAAGCCACTGATTTGATTCAAAGAGCAATCTTGGATTAATAATATACTGTTGCATAACATGAGCAATAATGCGATCTGTAAATCGTAGAGATGCCACAGTGCGGCAGTATGGAATAGTGAAAGCCTTTTTATGCCTCCTATCAGCAATGAAGAAATCACTCTTATCATTTATCCGGATCAAACAGAATTCAAAGTCGCTAAGAAGTATTTGGACGGCTTCTTCAGGTCGTAGAGCACCAAGTACCCCGGAGTGGAAAGCGGAAACTGTGTCTATCTCAACAGCAACACCTTCAGCACAAGAACAGGATTCTACGTATTCTCGCCAAGATATCGTTCGCCATACATCATGAGGAACAATGTCGACAAAAACCTTTGCATTTGCCGCATGAAATATGTTAGCGATTTTATGAATCGCCGTACACTGATTGTTATCTAATAGCATATAACCCGAAATATAGAGCATATCTGATTTATCGGCAATCTCTGCGAGTAATTCGACACCAGGAACACGGAAATCACGATTTGCTCCTCTATCCGCAATCATGATGCGGTGATCATCAGGTTGATAGACAATAATTACTTGTCCTGTATGATGATTGCTCGGTAAGTTGTGGACGACCACTCCATTTTTTTGCATGTGTTCACGCGCCTGTCGTCCGGCAATATCCTCACCAATTGAGCACATTACAGTTACATTACTATATCCTGCATCGCACGCAGCTTCCGAAAAAAATACTGCATTTCCTCCCACACTTGAGCTAATAAGATTGTGGAAGCAGGAATTCGTTTCACCTCGAAGATAAATATGGGATAAATCTGAGATATAATCTATCGTCACATCTCCAATAATGCAGCAAGATATGCGGCTCTTCAATTCTCCACCCTCTTTCTGCAAATAAAATGTGCCCATTTGGTAGGATAAGGACTGCGATACATAGATGAGGTTTTACTCGTGATTGTCACATCATCCACATAAAATCCCGCATTCTCAATATATCTCTGGATTTCATCATAATTCGCATAAAATTCAAAAAAACGACCGTCGATTCCGATCAGTGTGTGATCATTAACCTTGAAATTTGCAAACAAAAACCCATCATTTGAGAGTATTTCATGGAACGAGCGAAGAATTTGAGGCATCAGATTTTTACTTACGTGAAATAATACAGCATCTGCAAAGATAATTTTATACGAGTGTTTTAATACTAAACCATCAGATTTAAGTTTGTTAGGAAGATCCTCAATGCTGCCTTGAATGAGCGCATACTTGTCCTTATCGAATCCCCCTGCAACCAATTGGGTTTTAATTCGTTTCAGAATCCGACTTGAACAATCGTAAAAATGAACTCGATACCCTTTCGGCAAGAATTCATTGATGGCATGGGCTCCGCTACCGCATCCTACATCCAGAATCCAAGAATCAACCCTAGTGTCGACATTCACCAAATAATTAAACAAGTGAAACCACTTTTTGTTAAACTGGCGGTTCTTATTAATAGCTGTGTTATAATCTGACAGTTTGGTTTCAAAAAATTGTTTTGTATCAAGGATTGATTTATTTACTACTCCTTTCCATTGATGATACATTTCCTTTTGTGCCTCAGAAGGGATATAAAATCCTGGAAGCAACTTGGTTATAAAAAGATTTTTTATATCACTAATGGTTGGTAGTAGATTATGGCCATCCGGAAATTCTTCGAGGAATTTTTGATCTTTGTCTATTTCTTTAAAAAGAAGGGGGACATCCGAATATTCCTGGTGAAAAATCCACAGGATTAGGCTAAGTAGGTTTCTTTCAGTCGCACCAAAATTTAGAATGTGGTTAACCTGGCTATCTAGCTGTTGAAGTGCTGCAGGTGTAGGTGGTTTACAAATACCAAGTGCAGATGAAAATGATACTCCATGGGTGAGCATAAACACATTATGGTTGCGAAGTTGTGAAAACAGGATTTCTATCGCTTTTGCAATCTGGGGCGGTTCTGCTCCACAGCGGGCATTAGCCCACCAGTATTCGGCGGTATGTCCCCAATCAGGATCGACCAGATACCCACCTAATGTACATTGCACAAGACCAGAAGCATCACAGTTGTTATGAATTTGGTATAAATCTGTAAAATATGAATCTTTTTCAAGCGGCGTCTCTCCGCTGAGGCTCCATAAGAATGTCAAATTTAACAAGAATCCCGAGCCATTTTTAGGATCGGGGTAAGCATCTAAAAAATTTTGGCTTTCATAATTTTCATTATGAACAAGATCACGAATTTTTGGAAGGATATCTTTAAGATTATTAAGCGCCCTGCGTGCAACATTGGCGCTCGTCATAAAAAAATCGTAATCCAATAAATGTTTAAGAAATGTTATTGCACAATAGATTTCGAATCTTCGAGCGTCCGAGCGCCCATTCGTTTTTAACTTTAAATACCGTCCATGGTCACAAAGATACCTGCACATGACCTGAAGGCTTCCCAAAAAAGTACGATCGCAATGGCGAGCTGAAAGAAAATATGACAACAAAAGCACAATAATACCCAGTAATGTGTGATGCAGGTCCGTATCGGGATTACGTTCCCACCGATCAGGTATGGCTCCCTCCATGTTAATTCGATCCTGAATATAGCGAATTGCATGCTTTGCAACTTTATTTCGTTCTTCAACTGATTCAATTTCGGTTAATAATTGCTTAAATGCCTCAGAGTTATGGTCATTCAGGATTTCTTCAGCTCTTTTCCCTTTCCCTATAACACTGCATAATGAACGCGTATAAGTGAGTAAAGCAACACACGTAAGATTCATCCCCCCTATCTTTCGCAAGTCAAATCCTCTGGACCTGCCTTCTTCAGTATCGCCTTTTATTCTCTGATACCACATTGGAAGGCTTCGTGCCCAGCCGCCCGACGGTAATTGTTCGAGCCGTAGAAAAGCATACGCAAGTCTCCATAACACGGCCTCACTTACGGAATTGCCTTCAGTTTGACGTTCGACTTTACCAGAATCCCCAGAAGAAAAATCCGGCACACTTACGTCAATGAGTCGAGGTGGTTTTTTACCGGTGATACCCCAGACCAGCCTCTGTACATTTGTGCTATATGCAGCTTCATCTTGAAAATCAACCGCATTGTATCCAGCTAGAAATTCTGGTAGTTTAGCAATTCGATAAATCACCGGTATCAGATTAAATTCTGGATTTTCATTTATCCGTAATGTAAAAGCTCGCGAGTACTCCAATTCTACCCAGCGCGATTCCATTGCCTTGGGTGACACAATCAGCACCATCGCATTGCTGCTCGACAAACCTCGCTCCAGCGCCTTTATAACAAGTTCACCGGGTTTGATTTCATCAACGTCTAACCACACAGTCACATCATAACAAGATAAATCGTTTTTGAGCTTGATGGCCATTGCTCTATCATCACTTTTATAACTCAAAAATACATCAAATCGATCTTTTTTTATTTCTGAATTCATTCCTTCATTCCTCCTGTTTCCGGCTTTTGCAGAGTAAATAGTGAATCCAATGCTTGGTTCGCTTTTCTCCAAGTGTTCCTATTGTTGTCAATCCCTTCCAGGATTTTATTATCTGAAATGAGGCATGCGCAAACAGCTTTTCCAGTTCGGATTTTTGATAATAAATAAACACGCGTCCTTCTCGACGTACTTCCAATGCCGGAATATCCTTACCGGTATCTGTATATAATAATCGTGTCGACAAGTATAGCACACCCTGCTCTGCAAGTAATATGCTCAGTGTTTGCATAATTTGGTCAGCCCTTCTTCGTGGAATGTGGAGCAAAACAGCGCTGAACCATATCGCATCGAAGGGTGCATCAATTATCAATTCAATGTTATCAACCGGAGCTTGTACAAGTGTCACTGCCCTAGATTTTAGATTATCCGATAAAATATATTTTGCTTCTTGCAGCATTTTATTGGAAGGATCTACTGCTGTGCACCTGAATCCTAAATCGGCAAATAATTTGGTATAAAATCCAGGACCACAGCCAACATCCAAAAGCCGGATTGTTTCATCAGTACTTCGGTTACAGTCATTTGGAATATGGGAAAGGAAATATCCGACAGTATTGTACTGTAATGTACCTCGCCATCGTTTTTTAAATTTACCAGCAATTTTTTCGTAGGACCGTGTCGTCAATCCAGTAATAGAAGCTTCAAAGCTGAGCCGAGGCGGACCATTTTCCATGATAGTTATTCTATAATCAACACTATGCAACCTTGACCACTCTGAGAATGCGTTCCCAACGTTTCGTACTCGGTCTTCAGTAGGAAACTCGGCCCAATCCCACATTTTATCGTCCTTAACCAATTCGGCAAGCTTCCGCCTGAGGAACTGTGAAGCCAACGTGTGTTCATCAGATACGATAAAAACTCGGGATTCCATGGGCAATCCACTCGTTGTTTCTCCGTCGCTGGAGCCATAATGTTCAATATAAAGATACGGAAGATTGCCCACAACAGCCTGTATTGTGTGTATACCTTTGCATTCACGTCGGTTAGGTAAGGCAAAGTGATCCCACAAATAAATGAGATCTCCATTATGGTTTGGAAAACCCGTACACTGTTTTACGACACCGGGATAACAACAAAGATGCGGGTGATAGCAATGCTTGGTATCATCTCTTAATCGTGCACATCCACCTGCTCGACCATGCTCAAAGGATAAACCAGGGTGTCCATATATATCAATATAGAAAGCTGAAATCATCCCACGCAAAAAAGCCAATTCATCTAAAAGGCCGTACGAAAGCTCGGCAAAGGAAGTGCCTGGGCCACCATTCATCTTGCACTTATAAGGCGTTATTATCAAATAACCCTCGATTATGGCACCCAAACCAGCGAAAAGATAAAAATTGTCAGACTTGAGTAATATTTGATCTCCCTGCCCATGACTCGAGGGATCACAGAAAAGACAAGAAGAGTAGTATTTGCTCATATCCGATATCATTATTTCTCTTTATTCAGATTTTCAAGAGAATGTACCAGCGCCATGGTATCTTCTTCAGTCGTATTGTGACCGAAAGATATCCGTACTGCACCATCCGGCAAAGTCCCCAAGTCGAGATGCCTTAATGGTGCACAATGAAGTCCTGCACGCGCAAAAATTTGATATTTCACTTCAAGAGCCCGAGCAAAAGAGTGTACGTTCATATGCTTATGTTTTAAAGAAAATATAGGTACTCGAAAATCCGTACTGAGGGGATTAAATGAAAGAATATTATCCAGCATTAAAATTTTTTTTAACACCTCATCAAAATGTTGCATAATTTTCCGTACAGACTCTTCTGCTTTAGGTGAAATAGCAAGCTCAAATGCTGGAATAGCCGCTGCAATAGCTGCTATATTGCTTGTGCCGGTTTCCAATCCACCTGGAATAATACTCTGCGGCAGCGAGTTTAACGTTTCCAGTCCAGTTCCTCCGTCGTAGAGTGGATTGAGCACTGCATCATCGTTGCCGATAACAAGCACTCCTAATCCAAATGGTCCCTGCAAACCTTTATGAAGGCCTGCTACAAAAAAATCTGCCCCGCAACATAACATCTCGGGACAAAGCCAGCCAGCCGATTGAGCACCGTCGACTAATACAGGAATTTTCATATCATTAGCCCGTCGGACAATTTCTTTGGTTGGAACAACAGTACCATCAACATTACTTGCGTGAGTTACGACGGCAAGTTTGGTTCGATCATTAAAACATTCGACAAATCGTTCAACAAAGTCAGCCAAGCCTGATCTTGCGCGAACCGTCCTTGCGATCACTCCGGCTTCACGGAGCTTAACAATTGGACGAATTACGGAATTATGATCAAACGATGAAGCAACGACTTCAGTTTCTGGTTTAAGAATTGACCGAATTACAAGATTAAGGGCTTCAGTGGCTCCTGAAGTGAATACAATGTGACTTGGCGATCTAGCTTTAAAATATTTACATGCCACTTCCCGTGCTTTGGCAACCACATCATTTGCTGCGTGTCCCAATCTGTGATCCGATCTGGATGGACTGGCACAAATGTTGTTATAGAATTCCAGTGTTGCCTCGACAACACCAGGGGCTTTTGGTCTTGAAGTTGTTGCGTGATCGAAGTAGTGGATATTCATTGCACACTATTTTAAGGTTTTGTGCAAATTAGTTCGCTATCTGGGTTATTCATCACCAATCTTCATATTGGATAACTCAATATAACTATTCTTAATAATCGAATTAGACACCATAGTTTTTCCAAGTGGTATCTCATATATTTCCCAATTTTTCCCATCATCTACTGAATGCACAAGCCCTTGAGGGCCACCTAGCTATAGTCCCTTATTTAAATTTAATGAGTCTGGTACATAATAATCAGAATAGAAACTAGGATTAGAAACTCGAAAATTTTAAGTGCTATCAATAAAGCTTTCATATTTATTCCATATTTCACTAAAATCACCTGTGTGAAATAGGCCGGAATCTGATGCCGCCCATAAATCGTTTTTATTTACTTCAAAATTAAGACTATCTTTCTTTCATGATATATGGTTATTAAGATAATTAAAAATAATAAACGAAATTTAATCTTCATCTCGAGTTACATAAGAAATTCTTTTTTATAATTGTATATAATAAATCTAAAAAAAGCAAGCAAAAAACTAGAATTTGGGATTCAAGAATTTTTGATTAGGGCATAAAATTGATTACTTACCGGTGCCCGGTTCCCTTTCTAAAACATTAAATATTACGTGGCACGGCCTAAAGGCACGTGCTACACGTTTTTTAAGCAATCAAAATGTATCAGCTCTATCTATATCATTTTTTGTCCGGTGCCAAATTCATTCGAGCTGATCATTTTTTTATTTCCCTCCACCAACCGGTTGAATTGTAAAATTGAATTTATAAATTCCGGGGAATATCATGTATTCGTCATGCGGTTTTGCGCCCCAACTGTTATCACCGCCCACGCCCATCTGTTTCAGATCGATATGCCATTCGACAAAATTCCGTGGAGTTACATCTATCGTATGCCGCTGGGCTTTTTCTTTTCCGGGATCAAAATCCTCGCGAGAATAAGGCATCGCACTTGTCCCGAACAGCGGCTCACCGATTACTTTTAATCCCACACCTTTGCCGTTTTTCAGCAGGGCCCAGCGAACATCGGTTTTATACCCGTTTTCCTGCGGCCTGTTATAAGGATAATATTGGTCTTTTGCCTTTGATGTGTACAAACCGACAAGTGCGGATGTCTTCCGGTCGATATAGTTTTCGTGCGGGCCGCGTCCGAAAAAGGCGAAATCTGAATACTCCTGAGGAAGCCGGGTACGAAAGCCGATTCGCGGTATCTCGGGCAGATCGGATTTCTGTAAATAAAAAGTGCTTGCAACAGCCACTGTACCGTCCGAATAAATCGTATAATTAATTTGAGCGACAGACTCGATGCGCCGGATATCAAAATCAACCGCTACGGTGACTTTTCCCGGAACAGGCTGGCGGACACCCACTCGCGATACAATAAATTCTTTATCGAGGTCTTTCCATACCTCACATCTTTCAGGCATACGGTTGCCGAAATCGTTGTCGGTTGGCGCACGCCAGAAATCGGGCTGCAACGCCAAAACCAGCGTTTCCTTTCCCTGAATTTTATAGGAAGCAATCCATCCGGTCTTTTTATCAATTTTCAAGAAAAAGTCGCTTCCGGAAACAGAAACACCGGTTTCCGAATTATCCAATTGTAATGTCCCGGTTGTAGAATAAACAACAGGAACATCATTGTAAACAGGCAGCTTGAATTGCTCATACGCCACAACATGCCCTGCCGGCACCAACTCTGTGGCCGTTCCGGTTTGAGCGAAGAGCGTTAAAAAATATTCGGTATTCGGTGCAGCGTCAAGCTCGGGCAGAGTCAAAGTTACTACAGTTGATTCACCCGCCGGCACATCTTTTAACTGTAACTTTTCACTTTTCTCAATCAGGGCACCATTGCCCTCAATGATCCAATAAAAATCGAGAGATTCGAGGTTCGTAAAAGCATAATAATTAAAAATTTCAACTTTTCCTGTTGCCAGGTCTACTTTTTTAAAATAAACGGGCTGATAGACTTTTTTGACTTCAAATAATGACGGATGGGGCGTCCGGTCCGGATTCACCACACCATTCATACAAAAATTGCCATCGGATGGAACATCTTTAGGGCCAAAATCACCGCCATAAGCCCAAAATGGGTTACCTTTATCATCAGACTTTAATAGTCCCTGGTCAACCCAATCCCAGATAAATCCGCCTTGAAGGTTATCGTACTTGTAGATCAAATCCCAATAATCCTGAAGATTCCCCACGCTGTTACCCATAGCATGAGCGTATTCGCACTGAATGAGCGGACGATCCGGAGATCTCCGGGCATACCTTTCCATATGTTGCATGCCTGCATACATGGGACAATGGATATCCGTGTTAAATTCCAGTCCAGCTCTTTCATACTGAACCGGGCGCGTCGGATCGTTCTTCTTAATCCAATTATACGCCTGGTACATATTATAGCCGTTGCCGGCTTCATTGCCGAGCGACCAGATAATAATACAAGGATGGTTTTTATCCCTCTCCACCATACGTTCGATGCGGTCCATGTGCGCCTCGAGCCATTCCGGTTTATTGGCCAGGGTTCGATCACTGCGGTAACCCATTCCGTGTGATTCGATATTTGCTTCGTCTATGATATACAAACCATATTTATCGCACAGGTCGTACCAGACCGGATCTTGCGGATAGTGTGAGGTCCTGACGGCGTTGATATTGTTCTGTTTCATGAGCCGGATATCCTTGAGACGGGTTTCGACATCCACCACATGGCCGTTCTTTTCGTGGTGTTCATGCAAATTCACGCCTTTTAAATAAACAGCCTGCCCATTGACAAGGAGACGGCCGTCGGAAATTTGTACATTTCTGAATCCAATATTTTGAAAAATCGCCTGCAAAACACCGTTTTTTTCTTTCAACTCAATTTCAAGTCCATAGAGATTCGGCGATTCTGCACTCCATTGCCTTACAGCGGGAAAGGTCGTTTTAAAAGACACGCTTTGTTTTGATGCGGTTTTTTCGTCCTCGAAAAGAACCTTATCTTGATCGGTTATCCGGCATATTACTGATAGACTATTATCAGTATCCGTGCTGTTTAAATCGAGATTCAGTTCGAAAAGCCCGTTTTTAAAGTCATTATCGAGATCGGCTTTAATCGTAAAATCACTTATTTTGATCCGGGGTGTTGCCAAAAGAAAAACATCACGCTCGATTCCGCTCAACCGCCAGAAATCCTGATCCTCGAGATAGCTGCCGTCGCTCCAGCGGATAACTTTTAATGCCATCAAGTTCTCACCCTTGGTCAGAAATTTGGTAATGTCAAATTCTGCCGGCGTTTTGCTCCCCTGACTGTAGCCGACCTTTTTTCCGTTCATCCATAAATAGAACGCGGAATTAACTGCGGCGAAATGCACAATAATTTGATAATTTTGCCATTTTTCCGGGATAGAAAAGGTCGTCCGGTATAGTCCGGTCGGATTATAATTTTCGGGAATAAAGGGAGGATTGGCCTCTTTGAAAGGGTATCCGGCATTTACATAAATTGGATAATCGTATCCTTCACATTGCCAGTCACTCGGTACTTTGATCGAGTCCCAGCTCTTGTCATCAAAGTCCACGGCGGTGAAATTTTCGTTTGTTTCCAATAACCTGTCAACGAGCTTGAATTTCCAATTTCCGTTTAATAATTTAAAATACTTTGATTGTGCGACATTTTGCGTCTTTGCAGATTTTATGTCCTGATAGGGAATATAAAAAGCATGCGGCTTTTCTTTGTTGATACCAAAAACTTTCTGGTTCTCCCAATCCTTTTTGTCGTTGCTCAAACAATTGAAAGAAAAAAGGAAAAGAGCGACGAAAACAATTGGAATAGAAATTTTTGTAAAAATTAACATATAGCCATCCTCCTACTATTGTCGACAGAATCATCCGTTATTGTTTAGCTTGTAAATCCTTGCATCCAATTTAACATAATCAACCATAAAATCAATAATAATCACTTTTGAAAAACATTCAAATCATGTCACTCTAGACCCAAAGTTGCAGGGTGCGGTTCCGTTTCTATTCTTCCCAACAAAACATATGAAGTGTCGGGACCGCACCAAATTGACATGCCACAGCATAAAACCATACAATTTTGTAATATATGAGCAACAAAAACTCACTGGACAACGTACGGTGCGGTTTTGACAAACATAAGCTTTCTTTGACGAGAAGACTGACCGAACACACCCTACAACTAAATATTTTCGATCGTACTGGTGCGGAACTCCAGGGCGATCAGGTTTTATAATAACGCCATTGGATTTCTATATCATTTTTCGTCTTTTTACTTGACATTCGCTTCTTGAATGGTTACATTATTTTATTCATCATCCATATCAACTTCCATGAAAGAATTTTGCCGCTGAAATTCGTACAGTAAGAGGAAATTTATTAATTTGGGGAGGCGAAAGAGAGAGTATTTTCCTTTTTTTTCATTAAACAGGGAAAAGAAAAATACCTATAAATTTATTCAAAAGCTTCAATATTAGGAAATAATGCGTAGAAAATTACCAATACCCTTGTGCTGAATTTGACATTGTTCAGCCGGATTTTTTGTGTGAGAGATTCAACTCTGGCCGGAATATCCGTATATAAAATCTCGAATCCCCGATCATTTTCACTCTCAAAATTACCCGAATCCGTTTAATCCACTCACGACTGTCCGCTTCACTATAAAAATGTCCTATCACGTGATTCTATCAATTTATGACCTACAGGGGCGTTAGGTAAATAAGGTCGTCGACATAGAACAACCGGCTGGCGAATATTCAATCCGTTTTGATGCCGGAACGATGGCTTCCGGTTTATATTGCTTCAAAATCCGGATGAAGGATTTTGCAGACAGCAATAAGATGCTGTTGTGACGATGAGTTTTCCTGAACAGGAAAATCAAAATTCCTATCAGTATATTTTGACCGTTTTTGATAATATAATGGTGGACCTACTATATTCAGACGATAAAACTAACATTTTTTTTAAGGAGATGAATATGGGAATTCAGGTTAACAACATCATCCGTCAGATATTTCTGACGCCAATTCTGATTTTTGTTTTTTTTACGATAACACCGGTTCCATTATTTTCTTACTGCGACGCCGATTTTAAGGCTGACCAAACCTCCGGGTGTGCAGTCCTCCCGGTTGTGTTTACCGATAAATCCGCTGATGCCACGAACTGGTTGTGGAATTTTCCGGGCGGAATTCCGGCTTCGGCCACGGGTAAAGGGCCGCATAAAGTAAAGTACGCTTCCCCGGGAGCTTATGATGTCAAGCTTGACATCATCTGCCCCAATGGAAAGGACACTATTATTAAAGAAAAATATATTGTTGTTACCGACTGTTCCTGCCAGGCCGACTTTAATATCAAAACCATTTCCGATTGTGTGCCCGGGAAATTTGAATTTACTGATGCTTCAATCGGTGCCTCCAATTGGACGTGGACATTTAGCGGAGGAAGTCCTTCCTCAGCTACCGGTCCGGGTGGGCATTTGGTGGTCTACAATAAACCCGGCCCCTACGATGTTACCTTAAAAATCAACTGTCAACAAGGTTCGGATGCCATAACCAAAAAAGTCGTGGTGAATGACTGTTCCTGTGAAGCAGATTTTTCCGGTACACCCACTTCCGGAACAGCGCCATTTATGGTCGATTTTACCAATCATTCCATCAACGCCACCAGTTGGGAGTGGAAATTTCCCGGGGGCGAACCCGGATCTTACAATGGGAAACAACCGCCACCGATTGAATATAAACACGAAGGCGATTATTCGGTTTCATTAAAAATCGAATGCCAATACGGAACGGACAATGAAGAAAAAGTTAATTACATTCATGTGCGCGCACCCTACGATTATGGTGATGCTCCGGAGTCTTATAAAACGTTGCAAAAGGACAATGGCGCCCGACACAAAATTAAAGATGGCGTTTTTTTGGGAAAACTGATTGATGCGGAAAATGACGCAAAAGCCGACACATTTGCTTTAGGCGATGACAACAATAACCTTGATGATGAAGACGGTATTTTCATTAATGCGGATATGGTTTTAGGCGACACGGTAATGGCCCACATACATGCTTCTGCCGGCGGCTATCTCAAAGCCTGGTTCGATTTTAATCGCGATGGCGATTGGGACGATCCCGATGAAATAGTGTGCGACAATATCCAAATCGGTGTCGGCGCAACCGATGTGCCGGTCATTGTTCCCAGAATTGCCAAACCCGGCTCCACATTTGCCCGCTTCCGCTACAGCGAAGACCGCATTGAATCGTATAATGGCACCATAAACGGCGGTGAAGTTGAAGATTATAAATATGTTCTATTCGAATTCGCACATTACGACTATGGTGATGCACCGGCACCATTCCCCACTACCCTGGCGGACAACGGCGCCCGCCATTTCCGCTCAGGATTGTACCTGGGCGACACGGTCGATTGGGAAACCAACGGCCACCCCACCGCCGACGCCAAAGGTGATGACAACCTCAATTCCGATGATGAAGACGGAATCACTTTTTATGGTATTTTAGCGCCCGGCAACTGGTTCGAGGTTCAATGTAATGTTTCCGGTGAAGGCTTCATCCACGCCTGGATGGATTTTAATGATGACGGCGATTGGGATGATGCCGGTGAATATTTCTGGCAAGAACACGTCAGCCCGCCTTATGGCTACGGCAGGTTCTTTGCCTCGCGGAGTACGGCGATTGGCGAGGTCGCAGCTCGTTTTCGGTTTAGTACCACCGAAACGCTCGACTACGATGGCCCGGCAATCGATGGCGAAGTGGAAGATTACATGGTCCGATTCCGCGAAGTAACCGGCTCTTGCACCGGAGATTCGCTGGCTTTGGCTGCGCTCTATCTGAGCACCAATGGCCCGGGTTGGACACGTCACACCAACTGGTTGACCGGTCTGGTAAGGGATTGGTACGGCGTTACTACCTCTGGCTGCCGGGTTACCGCACTTCGTCTGAGTGACAATAATTTGGCCGGCACCCTTCCACCGGAAATGGGTAATTTAACTGAACTGGTTACACTGGACCTGAGATCAAATAGCCTCACCGGACCGATACCTCCGGAGATCGGTAATCTGGGACAACTTATCTTTTTGTTTCTGGGCGGGAATGAATTAACCGGTAGCCTTCCTCCCGAACTAGGGGAATTAACCAATTGTGAGCTTTTGGATGTGGGAAGCAATTCCCTGACCGGTACAATTCCCACGGAAATCTTTGATCTCACGAATATGTTCAACCTTACGCTTTCCAACAATTCGTTAACAGGCCCGATTCCGCCGGAAATCGGCCGGTTAACCGAGTTGACCGATCTGTTGATGGACAACAATAATCTGTCCGGCACCCTACCGGCTGAAATCTACACCCTGTCGAATCTTGCACGGTTTCGAATCGATATAAACCTGTTTTCCGGAACCATTTCCCCGGATATTGAAAATATGGTTAATCTTCAAAAACTCTATCTCCGCGATAATGATTTTACCGGAGAAATCCCGACTGAAATTGGTACGCTTTTAAATTTGCAGGAATTGATTCTTGATTCCAATGATTTCAGCGGAAGCATTCTCCCTAAAATCTATCCATTGACCGAACTGATCTATTTAAGCCTGGGACGTAACGAATTTACCGGCAATATATCTGCTGACATTGGAGGTTTGATCCACCTCAGGTCGCTGTATCTGGATTGGAATAATTTCACTGGAACGCTTCCGGAAGAACTTTATACTTTAACTGATCTGCGGTATCTGAACCTGAATACAAACAACTTCACCGGAACTATTGCTCCGGCAATCGGAAATTTAATCCATTTATACGAATTACATTTGGGGGAAAACACTTTTGCCGGGGCCATTCCGACCGAGATACGATCCCTCAATGAATTACGGGCATTATCGGTTTCAGGAAATCAGTTTGTCGATTTCCCGGACATCTCATCCCTGCCGGCATTGAGCCAATTGTATATGAACGATAATTGCTTTACCTTCGAAGATATCGAGACTAACATCGGCGTTGCCTTCATCTTGTATGCCCCGCAGGATAGTGTGGGAAGCGAACAGGATATTTCACTCAATAATGGTGGAACCCTTCAGCTCTCTGTCACAGTGGGCGGTACCGCGAATGTTTATGCCTGGATGAAGGACGATACGGATATTCCAGGCGCCAATCGTTCCACCCTAAAAATCACTCAGGTTTCAAGAGCACATGCCGGGGATTATGTTTGTCGGATTACCAATACTATCGCACCGCATTTAACACTCTACAGCCGGCCTGCCCATGTAACGATTATCGGAATTACCGATGTGGATGAGCAGCCCAATGAAATCCCTAAAAAATTTGCGATCTTACAGAATTTCCCAAATCCGTTTAATCCGAACACGAAAATCATTTACCATTTACCAAAGGAAGAATTTGTCACAATTACTATTATTAATATGCAGGGACAAACCGTTCGCACTCTGGTGAATGCGTCACAGTCACCGGGCGTAAAATCCATGCAATGGGATGGTCGAAACGAGGATGGAAAGAAAGTGAATTCGGGGATGTATCTCTATCGAATTAAAGCCGGCGATTTTTCCGAAACCAGAAAAATGTTGTTGCTCAAATAGAATTCGAAAAAATGTAATTGCGAATTAAAAATCCGTAATATTGAAAGAATTCAAAAGTTATTGCACATAAGCCTATCGACTATAAAACTTTATTGATATATTCGTGTCATGCCCGCGCAGCAGGTTAATGTTGTTAAACTCTCGCTCACAAGCTCGTCGTCCGGAGTGTTCCGGATCATCGAAAATCATAAAAACTCTGGAGAGGTTAAAATTTTTCGTTTTCCCATTGGCTTGGGAACGAGAGGTGAGTGAAAAGAGATATTAAATCGAACTTTTAATCTGCAGATTATGCTGTGCTTGGGTCGCAAATAACAATTAAAGCCACGCTTTCCATCCCCCCGCTACTTACATATTACTTAAATTTTTCATTTTTTCTTTGAAATTAATGATAATTGTATTATTTTCAGTTGCATAAAATTAATTTGATCCATTTGCCGGATTTAAAGGTATTCATCAAATGGGCAATGCCCGGGCTGGTATTATCACGAACTAAAAATAAAGGGAAATTATATGGCATATTTATCTCAAACGGAAAACGCCGTCTTGACACAAAGGGCCCGCGAGTCGCTTAAAGATCAGTGGGGAATGGCAGTCGGAACTGTTGTGGTTTACTATCTTGTATTCTTTGGTATAAGTTTGGTGCCTTTTTTGGGTTCAATCGCCAGTATTATCATCGCCGGTCCCATGGTACTGGGATTGGCGTTGTTTTTTTTATCCATTGTCCGCAAAAATCCTCCTGCAAAACTGGAGCAAATTTTTCAAGGCTTTAACAATATTGAAAAGACGCTGCCGGCCTATCTGCTGCAAATGATATTTATTTTCCTATGGTCTCTGTTGCTTTTCATACCCGGCATTATTGCCGCTTATTCCTATTCGATGATGTTTTATATCATTGCGGACAATCCCGAAATTGGTGCGTTGGAGGCGATAACTAGAAGCAAGCAGATGATGAACGGCAATAAATGGAAACTGTTCTGCCTCAGTTTGCGGTTTCTCGGCTGGGCGATTTTATGTATTTTTACCTTTGGCATCGGATTTTTATGGCTGTTACCTTACATTTTGACCAGCTATGTACATTTTTACGAGGATCTATTAAAGGGAGAACAGGATGAGATTCCACAGGTGATCCAAGGGCTGTAGACGATAAAAAGTTCTCAAGCCGGTCAGTTTGTTTGCCGGAAAATGTCAAAAAAATTATTTCGATATCTGCATACGCTTTGGCTTCATACCAAGGAGGGAAATAAATGATGATATTATACTATAATAATTATCACTCAAAAACGGCTTTAAAAAAATTATTGTTTTTTATAGCCTTACTACTGATTTTTACTTTTTTTCATTGCGCTCAAAAGCCTTCTTCCCTTCCCAGAAGCACACCGGAAGCCGAAGGCGTATCCTCCACAGCCCTAGAAAGGTTCATCGATGCCGTTTGTAATAGTGAACACGAATTTCACAGCTTTATGCTGCTACGGCACGGAAAGGTTATCGCCGAATGCTGGTGGAATCCTTACCGGCCCGATTTAAAACACACTTTGTATTCTGCCAGCAAAAGTTTTACAGCCACGGCGGTTGGATTTGCTGTTTCTGAAAATAAGCTCTCAGTCAAAGACAAGGTTATTTCTTTTTTCCCGGAAGACTTGCCGGACACGGTGAGTACTAATCTTTCCGAAATGTCCGTCGCCGATCTGTTGAGCATGAGTGCCGGCCAGCAGCCCGATCCCACATATGAGGTCGCCGCCAAACATGACAATTGGATAAAAGCCTTTCTCAGCACTCCTGTTATTCATGAACCCGGTACCCGGTTTTTATACAACTCTGCAGCCACTTTTATGCTCTCGGCCATCGTCCAAACCGTCAACGGAGAAAAAGTAATCGATTATTTAACACCCCGTCTGTTTGAACCGTTGGGCATTGAAGAAATAGATTGGGAAACAAATCCAAGCGGCATGAATACCGGCGGATGGGGTTTAAGAGTAAAGACCGAGGATATGGCTAAATTCGGCCAGCTGTTTCTTCAAAAAGGTATGTGGCAGGGCAAGCAAATTTTGCCGGCTTTATGGATAGAGGAAGCATCGAGCATAAAAATTGAGCAAGCACCCGATGCAACACAAGCCCGGAAGGATTCCAGTGACTGGCTTCAGGGATATTGTTACCAGATGTGGCACAGCCGCCATAATTCATTCCGGGCAGATGGAGCTTTTGGCCAGTTCATTTTAATTTTACCGGAAGAGGATGCCGTCATTGCAATTACCGCTGAAACGCCCGATATGCAATCCGAAATCAATCTGGTTTGGAACTATATTTTACCGGCTTTTGATGTGGTACCTTTGCCGGCTGATGAGGATGCATTAAAAAAACTGACAGACAAAATGGCGGCGTTGGCGTTACCGATCCCCAAGGGTGAAAAATCACCGATGGAATCGACGCTTTCGGGAAAAACCTTTGATTTTGAAACCAACGCAAACGAAATTAAATGTGCCGGTTTCACATTTGAGAACGGTTCATGTCAACTGGCTCTCACGATAAATTCCACAGCCTATGGGCTTTTATTTGGTTCAGGCCGCTGGTTGTACGGTGAGACAACAAAATTCGGCCCATACCTGGCTGGAGCATTCAGAAATAACCGGGTGGGATTGCCGCCCTTCAAGGTCGCCGGAAGTTATTATTGGAGTGATCCCAATACACTGGTCTTAACGTTACGGTATATTGAAAGCCCCCACACCGAAACCATCCAATGCCGGTTTGAGCAAGAGAAATTAATTATGGATTTTGAAGAATCCTTTCGTGCAGGACAAAAAGTGATGACCTGCGCAGGTCAAATGCGAAAATAGAGACTATTATTTGAGGGGGATTTGACCGAGTGTTGTGTCCTCTAAATGTTCTTTACATGTTTAAAAATTTCAGCGGAGCACGGTCGCCCGGCCCGGATTGCGGGTCGGGAATCGTGCGATACCAACGGAGGATCATATTCAATTCGAATAAATGTTAACGAAAAGATATTTAAACGCTATCAAATATATTTAAATAGACTTTGTATCAAAAAAGGAGGATATGATGAAACGAATTTATGTTTTCAAAGCAAAATCACTGGTTCCTGACGAGTATCAGCCCAAACTCGATAAGAAAGAAATCCAATCTGATTTCCCCAATTACAGTATAATAACAAAATATCAAAATGATTCTTCTTTGCATTTTGGTGATATTGAACTTTTTTTATCTTCGACAGCAACCGCAATCGTAAACATTAAAAATAAAATTTCTTCATTTATAGAACAAGATATTGGAATGAAGACGAGTGAATTCGCTGTATTTGATATAAAACTATTACCGAGGTCCATTTTCATTTTAGGAATAGTTGAATATAAAGCGAAACAAAAAAGTAAAAAATCAGCCAAACATCCAACCCGGGAAAAAAACAAAGGTTTATTATCTTGGCTGAAATTATGGAAATAACGGCAACATGGATTAAGATTTCGTCAACCTGATCACAAATCCACCCAGCGGTTTGATTTTAACCGTCTTATTCTCACCCGGCAGCACCACGATTTTCTGCGATATAAAGCTGTTTTTCTCCTGGCCATCCGTGATATATACACCTGAAAATTCAGCATTGCCTAACAACGATAAATTCAATTCCAGCTCTTTTTCTGCCATTTCACCGTTTATACCTGCGATATACCATATAGAACTAAAACGGCGGGCAATCACTACAAATTTTCCGGGATAGCCGTCAATAAAACGGGTTTCATTCCATACGACCGGTACATCTTTGAGGAACTGTTTCGGTTCTTCGGGTAACGCCTGATAAGCCTCCACCCTGTCTGCCATATGCAGCCAGCCCGACTGAAACACCACGGATAAGGCCAACTCGTGGGCGGAAGACGTTAAATGCGGATACCTGTTATTGGAAAAAGTAACCGGAGTATAATCCATCGGCCCGACAACATTACGTGTAAACGGTAAAATTGTATTGTACCACGGCGCAGTTTCCGGATAAGAGCCGTCAAATATATAACACTCGGCCCCGCGAACCGCTTCCATGCTCATCAAATTCGGGTAGGTACGGCTCCATCCTCGCGGCAGCGTACAGCCGTGAAAGTTGACCAAAAGGTGATAATCGGCCGCATCCCGGAGAATATCGATGTACTGCTGTATTCTGTCCTGCTTGTCACTCTGAAAAAAATCAACCTTGACACCGCTGATTCCAAGCTTTTGTAAATATTTAAATTCCCTTCTGCGAATACCCCGCTCGTGCATGCGGTCACGCGGCTTTTCGGTGACGATGTTATGGGCACCACCGGAATTATACCATAACAATATGCCGACATTTTTTTGTTTGCCATAGTCCGCCAGTTGCCGCAGTTTTGACTCGCCCATTTCATCCCAGTTGGCATCGATAAGAGAATATTCCCATCCCATATCTGCGGCCAAATCGATAAAATCCTTCAGGCGTTTAAAATTTTTTGGACTATCCTGCTCAGACCACCAGCTCCACGAGACCCGTCCGGGTTTGATCCACGATACATCTTCCAGTGCACAATCAGGATTCAGATCGGTAATTGCCGTCGATTCAACAATACTGGCTGGTGATTCACCGAACAAGACGACGCGCCACGGTGTCGCCCACGGTAAAGTGAAAGTGGGCTCGACCTTGCCCACACTCTCTCCTTCACCCTTGTCCGGAAAGCGGATTTTATAAATATTGTCATTGACCTGCTGTTCCAGCCGTGTACCGCAATAACCGCCATCCATTAAAGCCTCGGTCATTAAAACCCAGCAACTATTTTCAAGTTCAAACAAAACGGGAAAAGACCATCCGGCTTCGATTGAAGATGCCGTACCAACAGGGATATCCTTTTGGTAAAAAGTTTCATACGCGGGCGTCCACATGGAGGGATTATCATGAGGCTGCATAAAACCAACGGCACCGGCCGGAATTTTGAAACCGGTTTCTTCACCTGTTATTGTATAAAGTGTACTATCCTCATCCGGAAAACGGTAGCGGAAAGCAATGCCGTCATTAAATGCCCGTACAATAAACTCGAACCGGGTACCAGCCTGATTGGCGAAAAGAAGTGTGGTTTGAAAGGAAGAAGCGGCACATTCAGTTTTCTTACCGTGCGAAAGTGAATATTTTTCTTCGATAACATCCGGTCCCGTCTTACCCATAAAAACCAGAGGCTCCACAAACGACTGGTCATCTCTCTGGATACCCAGAGGTGATTTTTCCACAACCCGGACTTTTCCCGAAGCGGTTTTCAGAATGACATCATAATACAACCGGCCGTCCTGCAAAAACACGGACATTTGATGTATTTTATCGGGTGACGTAATAAGCCAGTTGCTGGTTCCGGACATACAGCCCAGGTATAAAAAAATGAAAAACAAAAAGAAAATGATGTTTTTTGACATTTAAAATCTCCTTTTTATTTTAAGATCAAAGGTGATGACGGAATTTTATCTAACTCTGATGAAAATTTTTCCTTCCGGAAGAACATACAATACTATTTTTTATCAAGCTGCATTTTAAGGCACGATCAATTTTTAGCGGCTTTACTCATATTATTTCAAAGTCCTTCTCTCAATTTTGCAAATAAAAGCTGATCGAGTACTTTGCCGCGCTTGACAACATTTGCGCGTAAACGACCTTCCAGGGTAAATCCTGCTTTTTCCAGCACACGGACCGATGCGATATTATCCGCAAATGGTTCGGCGTATATACGATTCAAGCCGAATTCCCGGAATGCATAATCCGTGACCGCCCGAACGGCTTTTGTAATGATGCCACGCCCCCAAAAAGGTTCGGCAAGCCAATAACCCATCTCAGCAGAAAAACGGTGCACATCCTTACCGGCCATAAAGCCGATACTGCCGATTGCCTCCTCGTGATTGGCAATAGCAAAGTATGTACAGGGATTCATTTCGAGAACTATCGCAAGAAATTTTTCTGCATCTGCCGGTTTATAGGGTGACGGAAAGGCATCGCGAAGGTTGACGGCGATTTTTGGATTGTCGGCATATTTAAATAATGCCGGAATGTCGGATTTTTGCCAATTTCGGACATAATAATTATCGATTTTTAACTGCATGTCACCTCATTTTTGTATATTTACTTTTATCTTGAGGCTACTTTGGTTTCACTGGACTGGTCCCGAAAAAACATGTCCATACATTCAACTTAGGAAAATTAATTCTAATGTTCAACCCAAAAAGTTTTTATATCACAATGTACG
Source organism: Candidatus Zhuqueibacterota bacterium (assembly GCA_016931775.1). Taxonomy (GTDB): domain Bacteria; phylum Zhuqueibacterota; class Zhuqueibacteria; order Residuimicrobiales; family JAFGEC01; genus JAFGEC01. The sequence goes on from JAFGEC010000003.1 coordinate 24,960, forward strand.
TGTATTCCGGTAAAAAAAGAATGTCATGGATGATACCGGACCTTACAATATGGCTGAATGCGTATATGAATACTAAACTTTGAGAAAAAACATAACAGCTGAAGTCGATTTATTAAACAAAATTGCCCGGGTAAAATCTCTGCGCCTCCGCGGCTCTGCGCGAAAAAAAAAATCACATTAAAGCGCAGAAATCAAGTTGATTGTTTTGGTATTATTATCAATAGTAATAAAATTTTGGGGGATACTCTGAAGTAACATGTCACTAACCGGGGGGTGGATATGATAATCATTGCGAAAACACCTGTACCAGTGCGATGCACCTGAAAATCTTGAATGTATAGAAATACCGTCTTCTGTCTGATATTGTATAACGGTGCATCGCACTTTTAAATTTATGCAAAAGATGCAACAAGGTGCGACGCACCGTCAAATATATCTTTTGCGAGACGGCGATTCTGTTGTTTATTTGAGTGAAGGTGCGTCGCACCGCTTTACCCCTCGGTTAGTGACATATTACACCCTGAATAATATTGCACTTGCAATTAATACGGTTTTTGCCTATCTTTTTATAATAAAAAAAGTACGGTAAAGATAAAAAAACCGTCACTTTACGCCCTTAGGTCATCGAACTTGCATTTAAATATCGATAACTCTAACTCTATATTCAAAAAAGTGATCTATCATACCCGATCGACCACCCGTGTCTGCAGTCTATATTCTCCAAATAACAGTACTATAACAAATGTAATTCACTCTTGAAAGGAGACAACAAATGAAAAAAGTGTTACCATTCTTGCTCATCAGTGCAATGGTATTTCCATTTATTGCGGAAACGCAGGAATTCAGCATCACGATCGATGCGGAAAAGGACGTATGGTACGAATCATTAACCGGACAGGCGGACGGACTGGTTTTCCTTCCTGCTGCAAGTTATCTCCGGGATGTCGGCAGCGCTCCCGACGATGATGCCGATATATCCGCAGTTATCTGGATGTGCTGGGATGCCGATTACCTGTACTTTTACGGAGAAATGAAGGATGATTTCGTAACCGCATCAAATACTGAAAGGTATCAGAATGATTGTATTGAATTAAAATTCGATCCGGATCCGAATTCCGGTACCGGTTCAGCAACATCGAACTTGCGCCTAACAGCTCTTGACGAAGACCTGGCTGAGCAGCAATCCGGTGTGGATAATTTAAATGGTTCGGGCCATCTGGTTGATCCGGGAGGGAATAAATATGATCCGTTTGAAGAAGATTACGCACGCAGATTAACGGAAAACGGATATGTACTTGAATTTCGTGTTCCTCTGGAATACATTAATGAACCGGAAGACGATCGATACATGGTGAGGAATGAGGGAGAGGTCTTTGGCATGGCGATCAACCTGGGAGACAATGATTCCGGCAGCCGCGATCATATGCTGCAGTGGTCAGCGGGCCATACGGATGCGGCTCACAGTCAGAGCATACATCTTGGTTCTATTACATATCTCGCAGACCACAAGTTGAAATTTGAAGCCGTCAGTCCGCGGGATGCATCCGTCGTTAATGATAGTGCCGATGTATGGTATACCAATCCATATCCGGTTGCCGTAGATAAGGAACCGATGCCGGTCGAATTTTTCAACCTGCTTTCAAATTATCCAAATCCGTTTAATCCGGTTACAACAATTCAATATCAAATGAAACGGTCGGAAACGGCAAATCTGACTGTTTATTCGCTTACCGGTGAACCGGTCAAACATTTAATCGTCAATCAATTTCAAGAGTCCGGTTTATATGAAATCTCATGGAACGGCACAAATGAGAATGGTGAGGCGGTAAGCAGCGGTACTTATTTTTACAAACTCTCCACACCGTCAATGGTCGTTACCAACAAGATGCTGCTTTTAAAGTAGAATTAAATACGGCATTAAAAAAGTATGCGGGGCTTTGAATAATAAAATCCATAGCTATGTCAGAGTCCCGCATCAATTGATTGTCAATTAGACTTGATGACACAGGAGACTCTTTTTTTCTCAGAGACAGGGCACAATATCTTGTCCGGAGATGACTTCGCTTTGATAAAACGGCTGCCTGATGAACTAATGTGCCTCAATATCCGCGTTCTTATCCGGAGGTATACAGAATCTTGCAAGCTGTTCATCGACAGACAGCGTGTCCGGTATTTGCCGGGCATGGGGATGTGTATTTTTGAACCACTCGAGCAGACGCTGTTTGAGTGAGGATAAAATTTTTGTATTCCTGGGACCGTCTGCCAGATTCTTTTTTTCGAAAGGATCGTTTGCAACATTATACAGCCGATGTAAAACACCCGAGGGGCCATAGCCGGTGGTGTAACCCTGTCCAAGGTCACGTTCGCCGGTGGTATAAATGTACTTCCACTCCTTGCTTCGCACCATGGATTTGTTGTCCACAAGGAACTCTGAAAATACATAATCTTTATATTCTTTTTTTGAACCATCCAGAACGGCTTTAAAACTCCTGCCCTGAGCGTCCGGCATGGGATCAACATCAAGAATATCGAGGATGGTCGGCGCCAGATCGACAAATTCAGTCAACGCATCGATTACTCTGGCTGGTCCGTAACGGCCGCCGGCTTGAAAAATCAACGGCGATCTGATGGCCGGATCCCACATCATGTGTTTTTCAAATCTTTTATGGTCGCCTATCAGGTAACCCTGGTCGCCGATATAAACAACCAGCGTTTCCGAGTCTAATTGAAGCTCCTCCAGTGCTGATAATATGAGACCGATGTTCTTGTCCAGATGTTCAACCGATGTATAATAAGAAACAATAATGCCCCGTTTGTCGCTTTCACTCAAGTCACGGAATATCTCCGGAATCCAGCGGTCATCCTCAGGACCGGTTTCGGGGAGAGGCATGTTTTCGGGATTGTATTTCTCCATATATTCGATAGGAAAATGAAAGGGTGAATGAGGTTCGTGAAATCCAACCCATAAACAGAATTTATTGATCTTATTTTCATGCAAAAATTTGATTGCCTGGTCGGCTAAAAACTTACCCTCGCAGTCCTTATCGTAATATTCCGAAGGCAGCATATCTGCATTCAACCAGATACGGGCGGGATCGACAAAAGGACGCCATTTTGGACGTGTTTTAATATCCTGTGGGGGTTTTTGAGGCGGATTTTCCACCAACCAGCGTTGATAATCCCGGGCTGTGATACGAACATTAAATCCGTGCGGTAAATCATCATTAAAATGCGTTTTCCCGATCACACCTGTCACATATCCTCTTTCCTTTAAATGTTCAGCGATGGTCACCTGATCTGCAGGGAACGGCGTGCGCAACAAGGTAACACCGGTCGCATGAGGATACCTGCCGGTTAGAAGTGATTGCCGAGATGCACTGCATAAAGGCGCATTGGCAAAAGCCGTCGAAAACCTGACACCCCGCGAAGCCATTTTGTCCAGATTGGGCGTTCGCACGATCGTGTTACCATAACATCCCAAAACAGAAGCCGCATGATCGTCGCCGATAAGGACTATGACATTCTTTAATTTTTGTTGACCGGAGCCGCAACGCTCAAACAAGTACGGTACGGACAATCCTGCCGCCGTAAATACACTTGCTGATTTTATAAAGCTCCGTCTTGTTGTTTTCATGACCTTCTCCTGTTGTATGGCTTCATATAAAAGTAAGATTTCCAGAGCTGTTTTAAATTCATTTTTGCAATAACCTTCACGAAACAATCTTGTCGACAAAATATTCCGGGACGGCTTTTATTTTTTTCAAAACATCTTGCCACAAACTTTCCGCTTCGATTAAAAATGATTCGGCAGATAAAACCGGACCGGTTTTCAGGGTGGATATGCGGACGACATTCTGAATTCGTTCATACCGCTGTTCCCATCCCTTAAAATTATGCTGCAGATACGATTTTCGAATGCTCCGGCCGGATTCGACGACCAGTTCATATTCCAGCCAGTCTCCGAACAAATACGGCGGCTCGGTTTTTTCTTCGATCGCATGCATGGATGTATTTGGTTTTAATCCACAACCAAGCATAAGAATCTGTCCGTTATATTCTGGCAAAATGTGAAATGGTGAAAAAGAACCGCAGGGCGTGTGGTCACGGTGGTGTTGTGCCAGAATTCGTTCAGCCAGAAAACCCGTTCCGCAAACCGAATGGGTCGGATGGATGCTTCTTTTTGAGCCCTTACGTTTACGAAAATACTCGGGGATCGCTCCGACACATACGGGCGTTTGTAAAACATCAAACAGCGGATTTTTCTCATTTACGTTTTCATAACTCAGGGCCGGCATCAGCAGTGTTCCACCGGGACCGAGCGCATCGAGTAATCCACGAATCACAGTTTCGGCGCCGCCATTCACATGTCCCATGGATTTTAACGAAGAATGCACCATCAGAACACCACCCGGCCGGACGCCCAGCTCCAGTAAATTTTGACGGATTTGATTTTCTTGATTTTCAGAATTCATGCAATCAGAACAAAATATGAATAAATGTTTTTTTCGACATCGCCTTGTGAATATATTATACCCAAAATTACCTTCATCCATCCTTTTCATGTAGATGACAATATGTCTGCCGGAATCATTGGCTGAAAAATTTACATTTCATTCTGATGCAACAGTGAAAAAAAATAGAATCATGTTACTATTGCAAATATTTCAAAATATTCTCAAGACTCCGCCAGCATAAAAGCAGACCTCGCGGAACATGAAAGCAACCTTTCCATTTCCCGCCTTTTAAGGTCAAAAGAACATCGCCCTGCCTGTTGAGGTATCCATACCATTCACCAAATTGAGGGTCCGGGAAATGGGTCCAGGTATAGTCATGAATCCGATTAAACCACTCAAGTGCCGAAAAATTTTGCGTATATTCAAACGCCTTCAACAGGGCAACCAGGGTTTCCATATGAACCCACCATAATTTTTGATCCCATTCCAATTGTTGGATCGGCCGGTCTTTGGTATCCATAAAATAAAAAATGCCGCCATATTGTTTATCCCAGCTTTTATCGAGTGTATCCAGAATGATTTGAGCGGCCTTTTGAATCAGTTTTTTATCCTCAAATTGGCGGGCAAAGTCCATTATGAACCACATGGCTTCGATACCATGGCCGGGATTGACCAGCCTTCCTTCCATACAATCGGACTCGGTGCCGTCGGGCAGGATGTTTTCCAGTAGTAACCGCAGTTGTGGACGGTAAAACGATAAAATTTCATTGGGTAATTTTTCCAAAGCCCACAACAGCATTTCAGAAGGCAATATTTCCCGCAACTCCAGGGTCAGGTTGCAAAGGATCATGGGCAAAGCGAGATTTTTAAGCGGCCGGGTACCGGGAACAGTTTTTGAATAGTTACCCTTGGGATTTTCCCTACGCGTTAAAATACGACAATAAGTATTGCGCGCCAGATCAATCGCCCATTCCTGATCAGCTGCAATACCAAATTGAAAGAAAGCCATGGCGGCAAAACAATCGGAAAAAATATTATATGGTTGCACAAGCGGCCTGCCGTCCCGTGTCAGCGCAAAATACCAGTCCCCGTTGCTGTCCCGACCAAATTGACGTAAAAATCCGGCGCCGATGCGGGCACATTCCAGCCAATCCGGGTTTTTCTGAACGGTATTGTACAGTTTGCTAAAAGTCCATACCTGGCGGGTTTGCAGCCAGATGAATTTATCGGTATCGAAAACCCGGCCGTCCCTTTCCAAACAAGTGAAATATCCGCCATACTCACGATCAATGGAATTTTTCAACCAGAATGGTAATACATCGCAAAGCAAAGCATCCCTGTAAACGGGTATCAATGTCGCCAAATCCTCAAACATGGCGGGTTTCCTCCAGGTACCGCTGATAAAGATTGTGCGCCTGGGGATAACATGATTGGGGACTCATAAAATGTGAAAATTCAAATGTGATCGCTTTTTCCACTCCTGCTTTTTCCGCGGCCAAAAGTTTTAATCGCATTTTTTCCCATTTAATGGGCAAAAATTTTATAGGCATATCGCGATCGAATGACTCACAATTCGTCCAGCAACGCAGCCCATGCTTGGCAGCCAAATCGCTGTTCACCGACAAATAATCAGCCAGTTTTTCATATTCCACATGACCGTCCTGAAACGCCACAATATCGACAGCGCCGTGAATAGCTGACATAATGTCATTCCATTCTTTTTCATGCTGCTCAAGAGATACAGTATCCTCTTTAATAAGCTGAGAAGACAAGGACGAAACATTCTTAATGCCATCAATATAAGGTGAGATAAGAACAGGTAAATGATTTGAGACCGCTTTGCAGTGATAACCCATTTTAGAATAAATATCAACGATTCCCGCAAAACGGCGGCTGACCTCCTGAGAGAGATACCAGCCGCAAAATGCCGGAGATTGTCCGTAAAACCGCCATACCTCATCGATGACAGCCAGATTAATTTCCACCTCCTTTTTTTGCTGTCCGTCATGCCAGTAAGATCCGGAATCATAAAGGCCAAAGTAAAAGGCCATATCGTGTTTTTCACTTAATTCCAAAAACATTCTCACCAAATCAACCGGAGGTTCATAACAATTCTGACTCTTCAAAAGAATTTTCGACGGATACGTCAGCCATTTTTTATATCCGCAACGAATGAGAATGACCGTATCGATGCCGATTTTCCGCATAAAATAAAAATCACGGTCCCACTCCTCCCTGCTCCAATTCTGGTGTGGGATGTCGTGGCTGATTTCATCTAAAAAAGTGCCTGTAATTTTTTTCATATTTTCCTGTTTCACAAATAAATCCCTTGACAATAAATATTTAAATAAGTATATTAGTAAAAGCTAATATAAATATTATGACGAACATAGAAGAAACCTCAGAAATTTTCAAAGCACTTTCGGACCCAACCCGTCTGAAAATACTAAAAATACTCGGCAAAAGCAACAGCATGCTGTGCGTCAATGCCCTGACGGCGCAACTGGGCATCACACAATCCGCTGTATCACAGCATTTAAAAATACTTCGTCAGGCAGGTCTGGTAAACGCTGAACGCCGCGGCTATTTTATTCATTACCAGATGGATAAAAAAGCTCGTGAAAAAGTACAATTTTTGATAAAAGAAATACTGTAGCGCTACTTTTTTTTAACTAGTATATAAGTATATCATAATACTTTTAAAAAGAGGTGAAAAAATGACCGTAAGCTGTCAACCGCACACAAAAGGCCACGCCATGAGCATCTGTCCGTGTATGTGGAGTACGCAAAAAAAAATAGATGTTCTGCAGCAAGAACTGGAGGTGATGGACGAGCGTAAAGATGAGATCAAAATACTCATCGATCAGCTTAAAGCTGAGAAATAATCATTCGAACCGGGATGCCTCTAAAGGCATCCCGTTGTTAATAGTTCCACATTGAAATCTGATCTGCGATCATCTGTGGCGTGCTAAAATACATTTCTAAAATACTGATTTCACCAGCCGTTCATTTATTATCCGCATAATACCGCCCAAGATACCCGACAATTGCCTTTTTAACCTCACTGGGCGTTATTCCGCCCATATTTTTATAAAGAACTTTGCCGCCGGGTGCGATGAGCATGGTATATGGCAAGGCGCCCTGCCATTCCTTATCCACAGCTTCAATCAATTGATATTTGTCGTCGGAATCAAAAAGATA
>JAFGEC010000338.1 GCA_016931775.1 Candidatus Zhuqueibacterota bacterium
ATCATTTCAATATTTTCCACAGGGGCTTCAAGGAATATATCCTCAACATTGACGCTAAAAATTTCAGCTGCTTTTTTCTTGAATTCCTTGGTCGCCTCAATACGATTGTTTTCAACCAGCGACAGGTATGTCGAACTGCAACCCAGTAAAAAAGCCAATTCGTATTGTTTTAAACCAGCTTCCCATCTTTTGACTTTTAATAGGTTTTTCATTTCACTTCCTCCTTTAAGCTATATCTTTAATTTCCAAAATGTTATTTCTCAAGATCCACCTCTCGACCGGCGTGCGTTCCCGATGACGAGGAGCTGGTTTCAAAATCAGGAATTGAAGCAAGAATAGGTAAACCAAGACAGTGATGTGCATCCTCTGCTGTGTTGACCGAATGATCGAAATATTCAACAAAGAAAGCCACACCAAACGATAATATAAAGCCAAGTATCACGGCCAGGGCCGCAAACAGCATTTTATTCGGTTCCACCGGACGAGCAGGAACCATTGCCGGCTCTAAGAGCCGAACCTGAACCAAATACTCCCGCTTATTTGCAGCAAGCCGTGCTTCTTCACGCTGTCGAATCAGCATTGAATGGACAGCCTTCAGATCATCGACACCGATGGTTATTTTACCCAGCTCATACTCCTGGCGGGAAAGCTTAGCAATGGATCCGACAACCTGATTCATACGGACAGCTATTGCATTTTCTTCTTCACGCAAAGTGGCGACCGCCGTCTCCTCAGCTTTAATCAAATCATCGACCTCTTCTTTAAATTTATTTTTAGCCTCTTCGATACTTGCATTAATGGCAATAATGTTATCATGTTTTTCTGTATACTTTTTCAGCAAAGCCGATTTTTCCACATTAAGTTTAAGAATCGTTTTCCTTAATTCCTCAAGATAACCAAATCGACTGTAACTTGAACTGATTTCCGTAGACGGTACGAATGATTCGTCGGTTGCTATTTGTTCGCGGTAGATTTTCAAACGCGCTTCTTTTGCGATTCGATTTGCGCGTGCTTTTGTCAACTCTTTATCAAATTCGGCAATAGAATTAAATAAAATTTGCGTTTGCTTGTCCGGCTCGAGCACTTTTTCCTGTGCCTTGTAAGCCATTCCCTTTTGTTCGATTTCGTCAATTTGACTTTTAACAACCTGAATCTGCTTGTCAAAGTACTCATAAGCACGTTCATCGCGATCCAAAGAAGGACGTTGCTCGATGTATTCAGTGATGACCTTGTCCACGACATTTGCGGCAAACTGAGGATCCGGATCCTTGTAGCTTACGATGAGAACATTGGTATCTTTTTCTCGCTCAACTTTGATATTATCTGAAAGTTTCTCAATTGCAGCCTCGTGTTGCCGAGCGGCCTCTTCTGCATTCATCGGTGCCTCTAATCTATCAAGTCCGAGGGAATTCACAACCGGCTCAACAATGCTTCGCATCTTTAAAACCACCAATTCAGAAGCGATTTGGTTGTAGTTTGATCGCCCAGGCTGTAACAAACCCAATAGATGATATTTTTCCAATTCGGGCTGGTAATTTACCATCACCTTGGCTTTTGACTCATAAACCGGAGGTAATACAAAAGAGACAGCAACAATCGCAACAACGATGACTAGAAACAGAGCGATTATGAGTTTGCGTCGCTTATGTACCACACTAAGGAAGCTGTGAGGCGACATTGGACTATCATAACGGCTGTACTCGATCATCTTATACTCCTTTATATTTAGTATTTATATTATTCATCAACCCTGGTCCACCACTTGTAGCGGGCATATGTATCGATCGGTGGCAACAGGATATCCCAGAATTGTTTAAAAAACGTATGTAAATCTGAAATAAAGGTTCTGGGAACATATATCACATCATAGGCCTGAATCATACGGTCGCTGTTTGACTTTGTCACCGATGACAATGACAAATCTATCCGTGTGACTTCAGCCTTGTCCGTTTGGCCACCTCGGACCAGTATAATGCTATTCAATTTACCGGTCTTTTTGGGCCCGCCTGCAGCAGCAATCGCTCTCAGTAAGGTCATACCGCGGGTAATCGGGTATAAACCCGGTTTTTCAACCTCTCCCATGACGTAACAATCGTATCCGCCAAAGGATTTGACCATTACAGTAACATCCGGGCGCACAAGAATTTCGCCATACACCTTTTCTATCACAGTTTGCAACTCTGAAGGTGTCATACCCACAACAAGAACATCGCCAAGCCGCTGTAACGTGATCCTTCCGTCCGGACGCACCACAACCTCTGAATTATACTCTTCATTGTAGAAAAATTTGATTTCCAGTTTATCGCCAAATCCCATTCGATATTCAGGCACCTCACCCACTGCCGGTCTCGCGCCCAAATCCGTCAGGGAAACCTTAATTATTTCTGGTTCGTTTTCTGGTTCGGAATCCTTTTTATCGTCGTCTGCTTTTTCTTCCACAATAGTCACTTTCTTTACCTCTTGCTCGGCCGATTTTTCCGGTTTTTCCGGCACCACATCTGCAGTGCCCGAAGAATCATTGCCAAAAAGCAGGTTTTCGATCTCATCCTTCTCGGCTTCCGATTTTTCAAGAGAAACGACTTGAACATCCTCTTTAACCGGCGCCCGTTTTTCCTCTTTTGCAACGATTTGCGTCCTCTTCGAGGGACTTGTGCGCGGTTTGACCGAACAAGCCAGAGACATGATGAAAAACAACATGAAAAAACCGACAAGCCATCTTGATGTTTTCATTTTAATCCTCTCGTTCTTGTTGATTGTTTTATTTCGTCAACATCATTTTTCGCGTATAATGAAAATCGTTCACTTTTAATGTATACAAATATGTACCCGTCGGAAGAACTTTGCCGTTCGAGTCCCGGCCATCCCATTCAATGGTGTACTCCCCGGCAAACTGCTCGCTGGATACCAATTTCCGAATCAACTGACCACGAACATTGTAAATATGCAACGAAACGAATCCATTATCCTTGAGCAAATAATGTATAGAAGTCGACGGATTAAACGGATTCGGATAATTCTGATCCAGTGCATAAATAGTCGGTTTGATGACCGTTTGCACTCTGACCGGATCATGAAAATATTTTTTACCATCCGTTGATATATCCATCAACCAATAGTAATATACCTTGTTTTCTTCAACTTCCCGGTCTTCCAAGGTATATTTACGCCCGTTTACCGAATTAATGGCACCATTGATCAATTTTTGGGTAATTTGTGCCCTGAGACCATTGGGTTTATCGCTTTTATAAACATGAAATCCCAGATTCTCTGTTTCCGAGGCCGTCTCCCAACGTAACAGTACCCGGCCCGGTTGCGGAGTTGCCGAAAAGCTGACAAGTTCCACAGGGACACTATGACGATCAATGATGTACCACGTACCGAAATCGTGGCTGTCATGCGTGCTTTGGATTTCATACACTTGCGAATCGCCGTAATTCGATTGGCTGCTCACGACCGGAGAATTCCAGGCTCTTACAAAAACCCTTGTTCCTGAGGCAAATAGCTCATGAGTCAGAGTTGCCACAAAAACACCTCGATCATATTGATCCGGCGACGGAAAGCCATAACCCACATAGGCCGTACCCAGCAAAGAATCGTCCATGGTCGTATGACCCAATGTATCGGGCAGATCGATCATACCATTATTACCTACCCATATAACCTGGATCAGATCACCACCGGTGGGATTTCCCAACAGGTAGGTTGATCCATCGACGTCAATAATACCCGACGACGAATAAGCTTCGAATATACCGGGCAATTGTGCAACAGATTGGCCAGTTAAGCTCAACATCAAGAATATCAAGATGAAATAGCTTGAAAGAATTGAATTTTTCATTTCATTCCTCCTTAGGAATTTATTATAAAAACTTTTAATTATAAATTCGGATCAGGATTGGGAAGCGTCCATAACTGGTTCGGATTCTCGTGTTTAATCCAAAGAACGTAACCGTATCCTGGCAATAATGATATATCCGTTAATGCACTCCCGCTTTCGTTCAGCCATTTTTCATTCCAGGCTGAGTTTGGACTTAGGAACAACCATGCACTTTTGAATATATTTTCATTCCATTTTAGTATCTTGTCGGATCCTGCGCTAAACGTACTGCCTGTTACCACTTGATCCTCATATAGTTCACTGTCGTCTAATAATATCTCTACCGGGTAACTGAACCCGACAAAATTGGCACCCATCGATAACGTGATTGAGCGGTTAAGCTCTACAGTCACATCGCCGACAACGGTTAAAAGAGAATCTGAATGAAAATCTCGAATCAATATCCAAAACGACTTGTCGGGAACGAGCTGTAAAGGTGACACGTCGTCCCCTGCTTCCGTCAGCCACTTACCATCCAACGGACTCGATGTCCCTTCCAGCAACCAGGCAATTTCATACTTTGAACCGTTCCACGACAGCACTTTGTCAGAAAGTGCCGAATTTGAACCGCCACTCAACTGTTTTCCAAGTACATCGTTAATAGCTGTCTCCGAGGGGATCACGGGAAGAGAAACCAAATTCTTGCCCCTGCCTAAGGGCACGTTAAAAGCACCGACTTTGGAAAAGGTAAAAAGCTCTTCACCACTTTCCGATACCGCCTTTATGATATAATAGGATCCGATTCCGGCATCATCGGGATGATTCTGATCCACAAATTGTGTCTCCGTTACTGTGGCAATGGGTGAAGAAGGTGTAAAATAGGGATAAACATCACTGTATATTTTATAGGCAACAGCGCCGTAAACAGGCGCCCAGATCAGTTCAACACCATCATCTGTGTTGTTTATCGTAATCGTAGGATTATCAACATGTGATGCCACTTCAACAGAAGGCGCACTCTCATTGCCTGAAAAATCATAGGCAGTCACAACAAAATAATACGTACTTCCTTCCACTAAACCGTCAACAATGTAGCGGGTTGTATCACCGACATCGAGTACATGGACATAATTCTGCGATTCGGTACCATAGTATATCTTGTAACCCGCCAAATCGGATTCAGTATTGGCATCCCATGATACAATCAACGCGCCGGGGAAAACCAGGTGACCGGTGCCCAGCATCAGAATGAGTAAAATGATGTTGAATCGACTTTTTCGAATTTCTGACTTGTAACACGGTTTTAACGACATCCTCCTACCTCTCCTTTTTTATCGCATGAATACTCATAGGCGTTTTTACAGTCATTCGTCCTCATCTTTGCACAGTTTATGCCAAACTATTGGTACGTGGTGATGTTAATAAAAAAAAAATTTTTACCGCCGGGAATACATAGATGTAAATTATTGTTTTTTTTAAATTTTTAGAGGCAAAAAAATTTATTTACTAAACATATTTTTTAGTAAAATTTTTCGTTGACAGGAGTGTTGTTTTTTTATAACAAGGGAAATTTTGTGGACTGGATGTCACAACAAAGACTTAAGAATCTGTAAAATATTAACTTAAAATGTCCCTTCATCAGGACAGCTTTACTGACAAATAGCACAAAATAATTAATTTATATTGAACGGAATTCAATCAGCCTTTGTTTGGACAGAACACCGGCATAGAAAGACAAATAATTGTATTTTAATACTTTACCGAAGGGATGATGCGGGATTATGTTTGGACCGAAGAAAAAGTATATCTATAAAAAAAATCAATCCCAATACCAGTACGGCGGAAACAATAAGTTTAAAATCCTGCACAAAAACAAGGAACGACCCGTCAAGATCGTGAAGCGAATTATTGATACCGTAAAAATAGCCCTGAAAGTCGGTTTTCAGGTCGGTCAGCATGGGCACGAAATCGTAGTATTTTAAAGCTGTGTTAATCGCTACAATGACGAAAAACGACACCATAAAAATATGCCATAAATTCATATGGACACTGCCCAAAGAGTCATTTTTCACCGCGCGGACAACCCGTGAGGAAAACCGTGGGGAGAGTTGATCCGGGATTTCCTCTTGTAATTGTTGGTACATGGACCGATAAATCTGCAAGGTTTGGCGGCATGACGGGCATTGACCCAAATGCTTGGCGATCTCCCGTTTTTGCTGAGGCAAAAGTGTGTCATCCAAATATGATTGCAAATTCTGGTCGTTTGGATGAATCATAATATTAATTCCTCCTTTTTAAAGCGCTGTAAAAGGCGATCTTTAAGATACTGACGGGCTCGAAACAAATAACTTTTTACCGTCCCCTCCGGTAATTCCAATATATCTCCGATTTCAGCATAAGTCTTATTTTCCAGATGAAATAATGTCAATACAACACGGTACCGTACCGGAATCGCTTTCATTTCGGTCTGAATGAGCCCTGCAATATCCTGTTTTTCCACGAGGATGTCGGGTTCGTTTGCGGTGCTTGGAAAATGGTCAACCGTTAGGTCCGCAGGCATAAAATCATCTAACAAAGGAACCCGCTTTTTTTCCAAATAATTCAAGCATGTGGTGTAGGCGATCCGGCCCAACCAGGTTGACAGTTTGCAGCGGAATTGAAACTTGTTCAGATTATTATATGCCTTTACAAAAACATCCTGACAAATATCTTCACGGTCAGAAGCATTATCGATCATTCGAAATGTAATATGTAAAACGAGTCTTTTATATTGATCGACAAACACGTGAAATGCATTGAAATCACCGGACAGAATTTTTTCAACCAGCTGTTTTTCTTGATCGTCGTTCATACACTATATAAGACAAATGAAAAAAGAAATTGTTGCACCAATTTGAAATATTTAAAAAAAAAAATACAAACATGCAACATTTTCCTGTGATAGCTGTCCAATAAAGGTGAATGAACAAATTAGTAAAGGAGAAAAAAATGCCTGGTGAATTAATACCTATCATATTGTTTATCTGCATCGTTCTTATCGTTAAAATCGTGTCCGATAACGCTTTAAAAAGACGTCTTATCGAAAAAGACATGGTGAAAGAGGATGTGAAATATCTGCTCGGCACTTCTTATGACGCCCATGTACCCGCCGCGTTAAAATGGGGTATGGTCTGCGTTGCCATCGGTGCGGCTATTCTTCTGGGAGAAATTTTGGAACCCTTCGATTCGGAAGCAGGTACGTTTGCAGGAATGTTTCTGTTTGGCGGCGCCGCGCTCATTATTTATTATTTTATTGCAAAAAACAAGGTGGAGGCGGAGAAAGATAAGATCAAAACAAAATAACCAAAACTTTACACCATTAGTATTACATTGTTTATAAAGAACATACACTGCATTATTTATTACAGTTGGCAGGTTAATTACCAAAAGTGCGGCGTGAAAACGTCGCACTTTTTTTTGCAGTGCCCTGTCGACTTTTTACTTGACTCCCATCCGAAAAATGTTTATATAAAAGTTTTACTTTTATAGAATGGAGTTAAGTCATCAATGCCTAGTCCACAATCAGCTACTTTGCTCATCTCCTGTCCCGATCAGCGCGGGATCGTTGCAGCAATCACCCGTTTTATTTACGAAAACAACGGCAATATCATTCACCTTGATCAGCATGTTGATTTTCAGGAGGATATATTCTTTTCCCGGGTAGAATGGGATTTGACAAACTTTTCCATTCCAGCCAATAAAATCGTTCAGGAATTCAACAATCTTGCCCGCACATTCGATATGCGCTGGGAACTGCACTTTTCCGACCGTTTACCTAAAATGGCGATATTTGTTTCCAAACTGACCCATTGTTTATCGGACATTCTATCGCGGGTTCAAAGTGGCGAATGGAATGTGGAAATTCCCATGGTGATCAGCAACCACACCGATGTCCAAGCGCTTGTGGAGCATTTCGGCATCCTGTTTTACCATTTTCCTATTAACAAGGAAAACAAGCTGGAGCAGGAAAAAAAACAGATCGAAATTCTGGAAAAGGAAAAAATAGATGTTGTCGTGCTGGCCCGGTATATGCAAATTCTCACCCCCCTTTTTGTCGAACCCTTTAAAAACAGAATCATCAACATACACCATTCCTTTTTGCCCGCATTTGCCGGTGCAAAGCCCTACCATTCGGCCTACAGCCGGGGTGTTAAAATTATCGGAGCGACAAGCCATTATGTCACTGCAGACCTGGATGCAGGTCCGATCATCGAACAGGATATCATACGCGTAAGTCACAAGGACAATGTGGAAAATCTGGTGCGCAAGGGCAAAGATCTGGAAAAAATCGTTCTGTCACGCGCCATCTGGTATCATTTACAAAATAAAATTCTGGTGTACAATAATAAAACAGTCATATTCGATTGATTTTTTTGGATTTTGAATTACTGGTTACATGGCTAAGAAAAAGCTCATAAGAATAGCAACCCTCGAGCGTTTCCCCCACATTATAAAAGATGCGGAAAAATTCAAAGGCAACTGGAAGACCTATTTCCAAAACAACAATCCCATAACTGCGGAATTGGGGTGCGGCAAGGGAGATTATACCATCGCCCTGGCTGAACGTTATCCTCAAAAAAATTTTATCGGTATCGACATCAAAGGGCCCAGACTATGGATCGGCGCTCACAAAGCCGAATTTTTGTGTTTGTCGAACGTTGCCTTTATACGCTTCCGTATCGAATTTATCGCGGATTATTTCCAACAGGGTGAGATTCAGGAAGTATGGATTACATTTCCAGATCCGTACCCGAAAAGACGGCAGGAAAACAGACGCCTGACAAGTCCGAATTTCCTGAACCGGTATGCCGCGATTACAACACCCCAATCCAAAATCCACTTGAAGACGGATGACGACGTTCTCTACCGTTATACCCTGGAGGTTCTGGAAAAGCACAACCATTCTGTCGAACTCTATAGTGACGACCTGTACAATTCACCTCTGATGAATGAACTGACCGGTATTCAAACCACTTACGAAAAACAGCACATAAAACAAGGTAAAACGATAAAATACATTATGTTCACACTTGGCAACTCTAGAAAAGCCTCAGGGCGTTCCATCATATAAATGCCGGTGCGCAAAGAACCGGAGTTGTTGGTACATACAAATAAAAAGTGGGAAATCATGGTTAAAAAGATACGACTCGGAATAATTGGAGCCGGAAAAAACGTGGTCAAAAATCACCTCCCCCGATTTCAGGAAATACCGGAGGTAGAGATAACCTGCGTGTGCAATCAATCCCGGCTGTCTTCGGAAAAAGTTGCTCAAAAATTTAAAATACCCATCGTATACGATCACTGGAAACAGCTGGCAACGGACAAAGAAATCGAAGCCGTTCTCATCGGAACATGGCCGGATATACACTGCCGGGCCGTTACCAAAGTGCTGCAGGAGGGTAAACACGTTTTATGCAGCCAATTAATGGCAAAAAACGTACGGGAAGCACAAATAATGTTAACAGCAGCCCAGGCACACCCTCAACTGGTCACCCAATTGATACCATTTGAAGCGACAATGCCCACATTTACCGCCGTAAAACGAATTATCGAAGAAGGCCATTTGGGAGACATCCTTGCCGTCCGTATCAGCGATTGCACATCATTTTTGGATGAATCTGACATCTTTGGGAATAATTATGATTTCGGAAAAAACGGATATAACATACTATCGGTACCCAAATGGTATGAAATCATTAACAAATGGATTGGTGAAGCCACACACGTTACGGCTTTGGCCAAGACTTTTGTTAAAACACGCAAAGACCGGCACGGCGTGTTACATGCCGTCAGGATTCCCGACCATCTTTCGGTGCTGGCGGATATGGCCTGCGGTGCTCAAATCAATTTTTTCATTTCCAGAGTGGTTGGGCTGGCCGGGCCACCCACCGTCTTTCTCTTTGGTAACAAGGGTACGTTGTGCCTGAGAAATGGAAAATTATACGGGGGGCAGAAAGAAAACAAAGAACTGAAGGAAATATCCATTCCGAATGAACTGCTGGGAATGGGAAGGATTGAACAAGAATTTATCGATGCAATTTTAGGTCGTGAAGAAACCACCTCAACGACTTTTTTACAAGGGTATAATAATATGGAATTTACACAGGCGGTCTCGATGTCCGTTGCCCAGCACAGATCGATTCCCCTTCCACTCGAAAATCAGGACACCGTATGTTAATGCATAAACCATTTTCGATCGTCCAGCGCTGGAAGAGTTTTACATATGCCGGCAAAGGTTTTTTTACCATGCTGATTTCCCAGCATAACGCATGGATTCATGCCTTGTCCACAGTCCTTGTCATCTTTGTTGGAATCATTTGGGGCATATCGAGACTGGAATGGTGCTGGATCATTCTGGCCATTATGGCGGTATGGACCGCTGAAGCTCTGAATACAGCGTTGGAATTTCTTGCCGATGCCATTACTCCCCAATACCATCCCCTTGTGGAGAAAGCAAAAGATGTGGCAGCCGGTGCGGTTTTAATTTCAGCGATAGGCTCGGTGGTCATTGCCGCACTTGTTTTGGGTCCACATCTTTTGGAAAAGATAAATTAAAATTCCAGTACACACCCGATATTGAAAATCCGTCCACTCATTCGATGCGGAATTATACCCTCCAAAGATACGTCGTAATCCAGTGTATTAAAATTGTTAAAAACATTGAGCACCTGTTCCCTTAACATCAGTTTTACTGTTTTTGCAATAACAAAATGCTGGGTAAAACCGATATCAACCCTCTTGTATGCCGGCAGTGTTACGGTATTACGTTGTGACAATCCTAAAGAATACAAATTATTTTCCTCATCGTAAATCCATTTTTCATGAGTAAACGGAAATCCTGAACCGAAAACCAGCCGTACATGTAGTTTGGAATTGGGAAATTTTGGCATCCGGTCTTCCATGTATACAGCCAACATATGCCGGCGGTCGGACGGACGCGGTAAAAAGCCCAGGCCATCGTTCTGTAAATTTTCACGAGCGATGAGGTAGCTGTAGCTTATCCAGTTATCCGTATTCGGCAAAAACTGGCCGCGCAGTTGGAGATCAAAACCGTAGGCATAACCTTTTGCGTCATTTACACCCGAATAAATAATTCTTACATCGTCCAAATCAAACGAAATAAGGTTGTTCAGCTTTTTATAAAAAACCTCCGCCCGAAGTGCCAATCCTTTTTTGATCCAGTATTTGTATCCCGCCAGAACCTGATCGACCGTCTGTGCTTTGAGTTTCTCTTGGGTTTGCTGCCAGAATTGCATCTCCTTGTAAACCGGCGGTTGACCAAATCGTCCTGTGGAAACCACAAAAAGAGAACGTTCACCCGGTTGCCAGGCCGCTTGCAGACGCGGCAAAAAGAGCCTTTCTTGATTGAGACTCGACCATGTGGTACGAATCCCGCCGGAAATTTTGACACGATGAGACAAATCATAATCGGCATGTACAAACTGACCCGTTAAATACCCGGTATAATGATTTTTTATATCGTAACAATCCGGCGTATTTTTCAAAACCAGACCATCGGACGTGACATCGATGGTATTGGAAAACAAATCGTCCCGAAGATGAAATCTTTTTATGTCGGTTCCGAAAATCATCTCCAAATTTTGCCTGGGGGTCCAGGTGAAGGACATTTTAGAATTATAGTAGGTACCGTCAAATCTGTTATTTACATGCTCAGACCGGTTCAACTGTCCGTCATTTTTAGTGAAAGTGGGTTTTTCATAAGGATCATTGGAAACCAGAACAGTCTGTTCCAGATGGGTTGCGCCATGCTCCTCCTGGATGTTTTGTGCATTGATCCACTCCCAAACAAGAGAAGGCGAAAATCTGTAAATCGTCTTAACCGCCGTCAACCGTGTACGATAGCCGAATTTTTCATATCCTTGAAAGATATATCTAAAGCGGACTTCATTGCCCCGCCAGGTATTTCGTTCCTCCGGTTCAACTTCGTACTGACTGTCGGCAAAAATTGTCAACAACAACACCGTAATACGGGAACCGGGTGAAAAATTCAAAATGGCCTGCACATCGGTGAAATCCGGAATATACCGGCCCTTGGTTTGCAGCCCGCTGAACAAATAACCGTAATTGATCTTGCGCACCGCCGCTCCCCAAAACAATTGCGAATTCACCCGACCTCGCAGTGCAAAATTTAAACCGACTGTTGAGGCGTCGACAGTTCCATCGAGTTTTCTTTTCGATTCATCCATGTAAGAGATATCCAGAACCGATGACAATTTATCTCCGTAGTAAACCGGAAACACGCCGGTACACAGATTTATTTTATCCACCATCAGGGGATTCACCAAAGATGGATTCTCCGATACACCTTTCAGGACAGTGTGGGGTTGATAAATTTCAACACCGTTGATATAGATCAGGTTTTCGTCGTAATTGCCGCCGCGGACATTGTAAAACGAACTGGCATCGTTTAAGCCGGTCACACCCGGCATGGTTTTTAATGTCTGCAGCACGTCCGGCATAGGTGAAGTCATTTGCTTGATAACCGGTGCGTTGATGCTGAATCGTGATACAGCCGGATTATCCTCCGGTGCCGTTATGATCACCTCCTGAGTATGAAGAATATCTTGCCGCAGTAATACTGTCCTGTGGATTGCCTTAAAATTTGGAGGAACCGAAATAAGAATTGAATCCGCCAGATATCCAATATAGGAAAAAATGACAGTATAGCGACCGGGAAGAAGTGACAAATTAAAGGCACCGTCCCGGGAGGTCGAGGTTCCGAAACGGGAAGATTTTACCTGGATATTGGTTCCGGCAAGAGGTTCTTTTGTATCCGCATCATAAACAAAACCCCAAAAACGGCATGTTGCATTTTTAGCGGAAACCGACGCATAGATGGGATAAAAACACAAAAGAAAAACAAACAGATATTTATATTTCATTGCGCTTTTCCTTTTTATTTAAAAAACGGTGGTATCAAGCAGGATAAAGCGCCTCCTTTTGTCATTCGTAACATCAAAAATCACACTGATGGGTATCTGAAATATAAGTAAAATTGGATTGAAGATAAAACGTTCAGGTGCAGGAAAAGTTCCAAGGAACGTGGGTTGCACCGGTAAAAGTTTTTGAATCTCGAAAGAGATATCTTCCATAGAAAATTCCCTTGCCGGGCACTGTCCATAAGCTGACTCTAACAGGCCAGGTCCAAGGTCCTGATGAACCTCGATTGCAAAGCCAATGGCTCTATTCTATAATTCGTTAAATTTCAGCCAATTCTTCGTGCCCTTTGAGTACTTTGGTTAATATTTTCTTGCAACATCCGAGTTGTTATTGTTGACAACATCATTCACTGAAATTATTTACATATTTTTATCTCCCCCCAGCCCCTTCATTCGCTTGTTTCATATTTAGAGGGACATTTTAACAGCACTTTACCGGCTTGAAACACCCCAAGGCTATCCAGGACACCCTCCACAACGACCTGTTGGGCATCCGCCAATTGATCGGGTGCCGGGCCGTTGTACAGGACGTTTAAGGTATCTGAACTGTCCGCGAGTGTAAACCGCAGTTGAATTTTATCCGGATCGTAGTATATACTTACCGGCACGGCCACACCGCTGATGCGTAAATTTTCACCGACAGGCTTGGGCTGTTTGGCAATCAATTCGGATACGGTCAAATAATATACCGTGGTACCTTTGTTGAGACTCCCGAAAATAAAATATCCCAATAAAAGCACTATGAGGCCGACACCAATAACAATTTTAGGTTTCATAATCACATTTCCATTCATTTAGATTTTTGATAAATTTACAAATCCATTTGCCATTTGTCAAGAATCATAAAATTATAATATTTTTTTATTGCAAAAGGACGGGGATTTTTGTATTGTTTGAATGGAAAAAATTGTTCCTGCCGCCTGGTGGGCAAAGTGAAAGGAAAATTTTATGATTCGATTCGCTGTGGCGGGATTTGGATTTATCGGCAAATTACATGCTGATATCATTCTAAAACACCCAAAAGCTGAGCTTGCCGCCGTCGTCGACAGTAATCTGAGTAAAATAGATGCCGTAACAAAAGGCAACATCGATACAGGGGATATACAAAAGCTTCCCGCCAAAGTCGCAAGATATCAATCATTTGAAAAAATGCTTCAGGATACATCTATAGACTGTGTATCGATCTGTGTTCCCACTTTCATGCACAAAAAAATGTCGGTGCAGGCACTCGAGGCTGGTAAACATGTTATTTGTGAAAAGCCCATGGCTTTATCATTGGAGGATTGTGATCAAATGATCGAGACGGCAGAGCGTACCAACCGGCATTTATTTATTGGTCAATGTCTGCGCTTCTGGCCGGAGTATATTGCCCTCAAACAGAAGGTACAAAAAACCGGCTTGCCAAAAAGTATTATTTTTCGAAGAGTTAGCCCCCCTCCTTCATGGGCGGACGCCGACAACTGGTTTTTTGATCCGCTTAGAAGCGGCGGCTGTCTTTTCGACCTGCACGTACATGATGTGGATATGATAAACTTTTTATTCGGTGAACCTGTTGCCGTATTCAGTACCGGTAACAGCGGCAGTTCGGGTATAAATATTTCCGTTATCACGCAGTACATTTTTAGTCAAAACATGGCTTGTTTGGCTGAAGCCAGCTGGCAATATCCGGATTTTAAAATGGCCTATTCCGCTGTTTTTGAAACGGGTTTATTGGAATATGATTGCACGCAAAATCCGTCGATCTATTTCAAAGCAACGGGGGAATCGAAAGCCGAGGTTATTTCAATCGCCGATGGTGACGGATATATAAAGGAGTATGATTATTTTATCGATTGCCTGGAGAAGAATAAAGCGCCCGAAATCATTACAGCGCAAAGCGCAAGGCAAAGCATAAAAATAACTCTCATGGAACAACAATCGCTGCATTCCGGAAGGGTAGTTCAATTCAGATAATAAAAAAAAAGAACCGGCAACTCGGAGCAACTGATGAAAAAAATGATCATTTTGCTGCTAGGTACAACAACTTTTCTATTTGCGCGTGATGTTCTGCCGCCATGTGTAAACATTTCCAATGAACGCCCCTTTTTCTTACTGCAGGCACCAGCGCTTCATTTAGAATCCGCCGAAACCACCGCACAGGATATTATCCAGGCATGGGAGGACAGTTACCCTAATGAACTGGAACCTTATTCGGCAATGGAAATCACTTCACAAATTGCGGATATCAACAACCGTATTGTCTTTTTGGATAAACTCCTGTCTTCCCTTGGGGAAAAGAACATTCCTGTCGTGCTGCAAATCGCTGCAGAGGAGAAATCCCTGGTACTGCCGCTCGTATTGGTGGAAAAATTTCTGCAAAAATACCCGATCATCAAAGGAATCGCCATATCCCACATTCAGCTGAAAAACTACTCTTCGTTCGGCGGCGATTTGATTTACAAACTCTCGACGGAAACCGAGTACACCATAGATGCAATCAAACTCGCAGCCAGGTTTGGCAGATACACCTTCATAAGACTGGACGAGCTCTATTGGCTGCATTTGGCAGCCGATGAGCTGCAAACACCATTGCTGAACGTGATGCAGGAATATCACGAATATGTTATTGCCCAGAACCTGGCACATCCTCCTTTCTTCATCACTCGTCAATGCACGGTAATGGGATTATGGCTGAGCGATGTGGTCGATAATTTTGGTGTGACAGCCCAGTCCTATATGTGGCAAAAATGTGGTTTCCTTGAGCCCGGTAAATTCGGCGTATCCGAACAACCGCTGCCGAGTTTTTATCGTCCGCTGTTACTGCAAAATGCGCTAACCGGGGGAACAGTCTACTCAATCGATCCGGCCGAAGAAATATGGGACAAGACACACGGAAACATTGGTGAAACGGTCATTTTCCCCACACTTTTACAAATCATTCGTCACAATATCATCCCCGGCAAATCACAGGTTCTGGCAAAGGCAAGAGTAGCCTTCCAGATGCAAAGATGCAGTGCTGTCAAAGATTTTCAATTCCATATTAATGATATCGATGCAATTGCCGGAACCGGCTTTTTATATCATGCGGCTTATGGCACAAATGATTTCAGCCACTGGTTCGATATCATTCCCGATGAAAGCAGGTATTATTATATCCCCATTGTGCCGCAATCCCTCACCCAAAAAATTAAAAGCCGCTTTGCGAACATTCTCGTTTCCGGTGATTTTAAATCGGCTAAAGATTATGAAAAATATCTCAATCAGGAGTATAAAAAAAGCAACTCCGGTTCTGCTTTTGTTACATCGCTGAACAATGCGGTATATGTATTGCACAGTTATGAAAACAGATACGAGGAACAGGACTATCAGGTCACCGTCCCCCAATGGGTTGACATGCCCACGGTCCAGGTTTCCATCGGCCGGGCAAAACTCAGCTGGAAAAAAGTGCCCAAAGCGGCTAATTATAGAATTTATCGTCTCAGGGATCCTGGCAAAACTTTTTCAGCGTATCAATTTACTCCGGTCGCTTATGTGCAAACGAACAATTTCGAAGCCGAGTTACCTAAAGACGGATCGGTTGCCTATGCCGTTTCGGCAACCACATCGCAGAAAAAAACACTCAAGGGTAAACTGAACTATCCGGATAGTTACGTGTTCTCCACAGTAGAAAGTCCTTTGGTCAATGTTGTCGAACTGGATATCCAGGGGCAGGTGACCCGGCATAATTTGTACGAAAATACGGGGGACCGGCGCTTAAAAACGCAAAAATTCTGGCCAACCTACCACGGAGCACCCCAAAACCGGATTCGTGAAGCGAAACAGGTAGAAAGGCGTTTGGACGGTATGATCAAATCGTACAACGCCGGCGATTGGCAAAGCGTCAGCAATTTTTATTCACCGGCGTACAAGGACAGAAAAGGCGCCGGCCGTGATTTTATTGCGGCCGCCCTTAAATGGTGGTTCAGCCGCTTTGAACGGCCGACAGCCGTCATCCAGGCCCTGGAATGGGATTTTTCCGATTACGAAACCAAACAATTAATACGCGTCCAGTTGTGGATCCGGTTCCATGCCGTCGATTTCCACTCAGCCGACCGGTGCACGGTCACTTTACCAACCGGCGAATCCAGGGTATGGTTTACTTTTAAGACAGATTTACAAAACAACTGGGTTATTTTATTCGCAGATCCGGGTTTTCCCGATTATGATGATCTGTTGACGCTCATACCGGGTAACCCAAAAACATCGGAACCAAAGGAAACAAACGAATAATATGCCCGAATTTCCACCCACACCGCTGGTTTCCGTGGTTCTTCCGGTGTACAACCGCCGGCATATCGTTCAAAGGGCCATAAAATCGGTACAAAACCAGACTTTTCAGGACTGGGAGCTGCTTGTGATGGATGACGGCAGTACCGACGGTCTGGAGAACGATCTGGCACCCCTGGTTATCCGAGAAAAACGAATCCGCTATTTAAAACATAAAAACCAAAAAGTGGCGGCGACACGTAATATGGGTATTCACGCTGCAATGGGTTATTTTGTGACTTTTTTGGATTCCGACGACGAGTTCAAAACCGGCCATTTGGAAGTGCGTGTTGATTTTATGCAGGCCAATCCCCAGGTTGATTTTGTTCATGGCGGTGCAGAGCTCGCCGGAACGGCTGAAAGCCATTTTGTACAGGACGCCTTTCAGCCGCACAAACGAATTCATCTGTCAAAATGCTGCATCGGTGCGACACTTTTCGGTAAAAAGAGCGCATTTATCCAAAGCGGTGGTTTTAAGCGGTTGGCCTACTCGCCGGAATCGGAATTTCTGCCGCGAATCAAAAAACAGTTCAATGTCCAGCAAATTGATTTTCCGACATATATTTATCACACCGGACGCAGCGACAGCATTACCTCAGCGGTTAAAGAAAAATATACGCGTCCGAAACACAGCACTTGAAACGGGAGAAAATGAAAATACCGGATTTTCAAAACAAACTTTACCGGCCTTCATGGGTTCAGGTAAATTTACCGGCGGTTGGTGAAAATGCGGCAAAGGTAAAGGCGCTGGTCTCTCCGGCAAAACTCCTGGCCGTGGTCAAAGCGGACGCCTATGGTTTGGGAGCCGTGCCTGTGGCGCGTGTGCTGGCCGAATCGGGTGTGGATAAACTGGGCGTGGTCACGCTGGACGAGGCGGTCGAACTGCGGCGCGCGGGAATTAAAACACCGATACTGAACATGGGAGCTATTTTCCCGTGTCAGGCTGAAGTGGTGGTGGCAAATAACATCGAACAGATGGTTTACCGTCCACAGGTCATCGAAGCGATTTCAAAAGCGGCACAACTAGCAAAGGTAAAAGCTTTATTGCATTTAAAGATCGACACCGGTATGAGCCGTTTCGGCGTATCACCCGATGGGGCGATTGCGCTGCTCCACCGGATGCTTTCACTGCCCAATATTTATTTTACCGGAGCCATGAGCCATTTTGCCATGTCCGATTCGCCGGATAAAAGTTTCGCCCTGTTGCAGTTGTCGCGTTTTTTAAAGGTGCGCGAACAAATAACCAGGGCCGGCATTCACATAAATAATTATCACATCTGCAACAGCGGCGGTACCCTGGATTTGACCGAAGCCCGGCTGGATATGGTGCGGGTGGGATTGCTGATCTACGGTTTTTGGCCGTCGCCGACAGTGAACAGGCCGTTCAACATCCGGCCCGCCATACAGGTCAAAACCACCATTGTATCCGAACGCTGGATAAAACCCGGCGATACCGTGGGATATGGCCGGCGCTATACGGCGGAAAGAGACGAACGGATCGGCGTATGTCCCATGGGTTATTCGGACGGCTATGACCGTAAACTGCGCAACAGCGGGCAGGTGCTCTGCAACGGCCACCGGCTCCCAATTATCGGCGGATTATGCATGGATGCGTTTTTTATCAAATTGACGGATCACCCGGACGTACAGACCGGAGATGTGGTAACGGTAATGGGGGATGACGGTGATGAAGCCATTTCTCCCCACGACATTGCGGCCTGGACCGATACAGTATCCTACGAGGTGATCTCGACATTTGGGCGGCGGTTACCGAGGGTTTATATCAGGGATGGTCAGGTTGTCGGGGTGGTGAATCCGCTGCTGGGGATTCGAGGGTAAATTTTCGTCATGGTATCCCTCAAAATTTTATTCAAATTGATAAACATACCGATACAATTAACCAGGTATTTGCACTTTAGTATTTTTCTTTTTACCCTCGCGCAGAGCCACAGGGACGCAGAGAAAAAAGCCGGGCAATTTGGTTTTATGTGTTGGCATAGTTATTGCTTATTTTCACTTTAAAAATTCGCCAAATCATTGTTTTTTAACAGCAATAGAATTTACTTTTGCATTAAAAGAGACTAAAATTTATCAATAATGTCCTAAATTTATGACATTTTTTGATTTATCTTCAATCAGGGAGAATTTTTATTATGCGGCAAGGCAGAAACCTGTTTATTGCCCTGGCGGTTTGCTGGGTATCCGTTGGGTACCCGCAAATGCTGGTCAAATCCAGTGACGGCGGTGTTCTGATGACGGTCACGGAGGACAGTGCTGTCGGTATCGGCACATCCGATATTGTAGAAAAACTGGACGTCAACGGCGCCATACACTTGGGCAATACAAAAGCTTCCAATACAGGGACGATTCGCTGGACCGGAACGGATTTTGAGGGATATAACGGTTCATCATGGCTGTCGTTGACCGAAACCGGAAGTTGTTTGTGGAGTCAATCCGGCAGTGACATTTATTATGACGGCGGAAGCGTAGGAATCGGCCTAACGCCGTCGTATCCACTGCACGTGGGCGTCGAAAGCCGGTTCGACGAGCACGCCACTTTTACCGGTAAAGGTATAAGCGCAACCATGACATCGGATGAACTGCAGGGCGCCGACCCTCATCCATTTATGAAAGTGGACTTTGACTGGAACTCGACTGTATCCCATGGCGGAAAAATAATTCAAATAAATTTTGATATTACCGGAGCATCTTCAGCGCTCTCATTAACAAATCCAAACGGAATGATTTGCATAACCGGATCGGTCAACCATACGGGAGGACAATCCTTCCATGGCAATCCATGGGGTAACTATTTTTCAGCAACTCTGTTTAACTCGGGAAATATTTCCGGAAACAGCTGGGCGGGGTATATGGACACGCCGTACTTTCGAGGTGCGGATGTGGAAAATTATTCCAGTTTTGCTGCTGCACCCCGATTTGATGTATCCGCTTCGAATATCCAGCACTTTAGCATGTTCAGTGGTGATGGTCCATATTCAAGCGATGATAATATTGTCAATATGTACGGCATCCGGTTGCAGGATATCAAGTACGGCATCAACAACTATGCCGTGCACATTTCGGATCCGGGTGATCCGAATGCATATGCCATACACGCGACGGGAGGCCGGAGCTATTTCGGCGGCAATGTGGGCATCGGTACCACCGCACCCCAGCGAATATTGCATGTCAGCGATGTCATGCGGCTGGAACCGCGTGACTCCGCTCCTGCAAACGTACAGGCGGGGGATATATACTTTGACAGCACGGACAACAAATTAAAAGTGTATGACGGGACGGCATGGCAGGCGTGCTGGTGATTTTTCAAGGATATTACCCGTCATAAAATAAATACTTTTGATAAACCGTTGAGAGTGCCCAGAATCGCCGAGGTAAAAAAATTAAATTTCACGAGCGGTAAACTTGGCGTTCTTGGCAGTTAATTAAGGTTCTTGCGAAAAACGACAACCTTTAGTTAACAGCTGATTTATGTACACCGGTATCCATCGCTCCGGCGACAAATCCCGGCCTGGGACGCGGAGCGCCCGGGAATCGGATATCCACGCTCCATTCGAGAACCGAAAACAAACACCTGCAACCATGTCTCGAGCGTGGATACCAGTGGAAAAATAACCTCACAATTAAAAAAATATTGAACTTTATAAATAATAATGTTATATTTTCAACTACCTAAAGTATCTTTACTATTAGAAAAGAAAATGACGTTATTGTAAAAATCACTTTGCATGTAATCTTCGGCATTATAAATGAAAATATTTAAAAGTATATTTCGTTTTGACTATCCACTTGCATATAAAATATTAGACAAGTTAGGTGAATATTTAGAAAATATAAATAATACAACTAAAGAAGGACCTTTTTCAGATGGTAGTGGTAAGGTGGATCTGATCCAACATGCGCTTTCATTCAATGCAAAAGTGAATGAGGACGTTTTTACATTGAACCTTAATTTAAATACATTCAATGCAGTTATAGAATTCCAAAATGGAACTGAAGTTAAAACATTATGCAAACATCCTTTATTTCAATTTTCAGAAAATATTATTAAAAAAATTAGAAGAAGACCATAGTACAAAATATGACCGTGTAGGTTTTCGTAGTTTTATTCTTTTTAAAAAAGAAAACCTTCGTTTTTCAAAAATTCGAGATCACATTTGGGCAGATAACAAAACTTTCGGAGATCCTTTAGCAGAATTATTTAAAGAAAAACAGGACATTGGTGTTACTTTTGAAGCAAAATCTAAAGATGAACACTTTCTTCGAATTAGACTAGGCCCTTACCATAATGAAGAAAAAGTAAAATATTTTTTTCTTGAGAATAATGTAGATGAAGGGCTTATATTTGATATAGATATTTGGCAAACCAATATTTCAATACCTCAACTAAAATTGGTTGAAATAATACGTACCTATCAAAAGTATTATACAGACATTATTGAAAAAATAGATATAAAAAAATTGGAGTAAATATTATGACATCACTTGCTCATGCATTTATATCCTCGACTATTTCATCATCGGAACAATCCGAGGAGGAGATGTTTAAACTAAAAAAAATCTCAAAGATTATATCGAAACCGGAAAATGTAATTATAGAAACAACTCCAGGATTAAATGAAAACGGTCAAAATATATTCACGCTTAAAAGTAGCTCATCCAAAAACCAGTTGACAACTGTAAATAATAATATTATCGCAGAAAAAAATGGTGTAATTGACCGTATTGACAATGACTCAGTTCGTGTGAAATTACAACCAGATATATATGCTAATTTTCCTCTCGGATTATTTTCTGATTCCAAACTTTTAAGACTCGGCCAGCATATTAAATATGTTATAAAAACAGATAGCGAAGGATATCGTTATCAAGAAATTATTGCTGATACAACAAAGAGAGAGCATCCTAATAAAAAAGCTATTTTACAACTTTTAGATGATATTAAATATCAAGATGAATGATAAAATTAATGTCTATTTTTTCAATGTTGGAGATGGAGAATCGATCCTTATAGAATTTATATCAGAAACCACCGAATATGTTATTATTGATAGTAATTTAACTTCAATAAATGGGGAAAAGATTAACCCAGTTTACAATTTTTTACAGGGGAAAAAAGTAACATCTATTAGTACATTGGTAATTACACATTTGCATCAAGATCATTATAATGGAATTGAAAAAATATTAAAAACATTTGATATAAAAAAAATTGTAATTCCGCCTTTCCTAAGTCGTAAATCAAAGCAATATAATAAAATCCTTGATCAGTATAAAAAAAAAATAAGGGAACTACTTAACAGAACTGATGATAGTGATATCGGGCAGTATGCGAACAGTCTTGCCAATTTATTAAATTATATATCAAATAACGATAATAAGGTGGAAGAAGTATCCGGTAGAGAAACTATCTTAAGATTTCCAGATGTCAAAAAATTTACTGCAATGGTATACCTTCCATTGAAAAAAATTACAGGCGTTCTTCATAAACTGTTTGAGCAAGATGACTTTGATTTGAATCATTATCCGCAAATGAATGATTCATCCATTGCATTTTGTTTAAATTGCTTTGATCATAGGTTACTCCTAACTGGGGATTCGACAAAAACACAGTGGTCAGAACACCAGAGGTCCATGCTGAGAGATGGAATCAACTGTTTATTTATTGATATACTCAAAGTCCCCCATCATGGATCAAAACATAATAATACAGAAAGAATGTACAAATACTTTTTCAATAAAAATAAAAAATATGCAATTTGTTCTGCTAATGGAACCACGCTTCCCGACAAAGAATATTTCTCTTTAATTAAAAATAATAAAATTATTCCTTTTTGTACAAATCTTTCGCATTTTTGTAAAGCCCAGAATGAAATTGATTATTCTCTTTTTAGTACCACAGAAAAAATGCGTCCATTTTTGCAGCATTATATCGAAAAAAAGCCAATTCCATGTCAAGGAGATATAACCTTGAGTATATCAAAAAATGATTTTCAGATAAAAAATAGTACAAATATACGCTGTATATACAGGGATATTGAAAAAAATACGAATTGATTTTTTGCTATCAAATTGCGTTATCAAAAACATATATTTGTAGTATAAAAAAGAACAATTTCGTTTGTAATCTGGAGAGGATATTACGCAGGAGAAAAATATATGTCAAAAATCAGACGCGTGGGTGTGCTTACCGGCGGTGGAGATTGTCCGGGACTCAATGCAGTGATCCGCGCGGTGACCAAATCACTTATTCTTGAAAACAATATCGAGGTGATGGGAATCGAGGACGGATTTCAGGGCCTCATCGAGAACCGCATTCGTCCGTTGTCCTTTGACGATGTGTCGGGCATTCTTCAAATCGGCGGCACCATTCTGGGCACATCCAACAAAGCCAATCCGGTCAACCAGCCGGTACTGGTCAACGGAAAACTGGAATATCACGATCTGTCCAAGCAAACCATCGCCAATTTTAAAAAGCGCAAAATGGACGCCCTGGTGTGCATCGGCGGCGACGGCACCATGGCCATTTCCAAAGAGCTCATCGACCGGGGAATTCCCATCGTCGGCGTGCCCAAAACCATCGACAATGATATTTACGGCACCGACTATACCTTCGGCCACGATACGGCCGTGACCATTGCCGCCGAGGCATTGGACAGGATTCACACCACAGCACAGTCCCACCATCGCGTGATGCTGGTGGAGACTATGGGGCGTTACGCCGGCTGGCTGACCCTGCGCGCCGGTCTGGCCAGCGGCGCGGACCTAATTCTTCTGCCGGAACTGGATTACGATCTGGATGTGATCTGCGATTTTATCAGTAAGAGAGGCAAAAAAGGCCGCCGGTTCAGTATCATCGCCGTGTCCGAAGGGGCGAAAGAACAGGGCGGTGAACGGGTTGTACGCCGGATTGTAGAGGACAGTCCGGAAAAAATCAGACTGGGCGGCATCGCCATCAAACTGGGCAACGATATCGAAGACCGTACAGGGCTGGTAACCAGAGCCACCGTTTTGGGACACTTGCAGCGCGGCGGCTCGCCGACGCCTTTCGACCGGGTGCTGGCAACACGTTTCGGTGTCAGAGCAGCGGATCTGGCGGCCGCCGGTCAGTTCAACGATATGGTCGCTTTGCAGGGCGACAGCATCATTACCGTGCCTATCGCCGAGGTAGGCGGAAAAACCAGAATTATTCCTGTGGATGAACCATTGCTGGATGTGGCCGAGGCGGTTGGATCCAGCTTGGGGGTGGTGAGGTAAGGCAATGTAAATAATATTGACAGTTCTTTTTAAAAGTTCCCGCCAATGCCTCTGCACTGCGCGATACAAAAAATCCAGGTCTAAAAAAGAAAAGATATCATGTTTTTTAGCAGCGCAAACTTTAAAAAAAAATCGATCCACAATTTGCGTCCAGTGCTAAATATTGTCGACATTTTTTTTGAAAACAGAGCTCGAAGCACACGAATAAGGATGAATCTTTTAATCCATTCTTACAAAAGCGCAACATTGAAATTCCATCGAATTCTTCGTGCTTCGTGGCGGATTGATTCCTTTAACAAAAAATTACTCATTGTTATGAATTGACCAACACCTATGAAAAGTCAAGCACTTGCACAGATAAAATTTTTTCTAAAAAATAGCAGCCTGGATTAAAATATTTCTATGCCATATTCGTAATAAAAATGAAAAAATTCCCCTACCCTTAGAAACTCAGATCATTTAAAAACCGGCCCCCAACGCTCCATTATAGAATTTTAATATATGCTTCATAAATCAGAGCGTGGGGAACCAGTTTGTAATTCAACCAGGTGAGTCAGGTCAATAACAGATAACCGTCCGGCGCACCGGTTCCTGCCTCTATTCTTATTTTATTGGAAAAGAATAAGTTACATCCGTCATAAGTGTCAGGTCACCCTGGGTATCGTTGAAAATCATTTGCGGGCCGTTCTCCCAGAATGCTTTGTTTAACATCACATCAATTTTCAAATTACCCAATGTGAATCCCAATCCTGAATTAATATACAGGTTTCCGTTTTGTCCGATACCGGAAGCCGTCACCTCTTGTTCGGATTCGCCGTAAACTTGTTTTGCGCTTGCAGACCCGAACAGTGTAAAATCACGCTGCACGCCGAACCGGACCTGGGCAAATTTTACATCGGCTTCCAAACCAATCCGAAGACTCGGACCGCCAACTGCAAATTCTCCGGCCGTATCCTCATTTTTAACACTCGATTGTTTATCTTCACTACTCTCCGACGAAACGACAAACCGGCCGCCTACACCGTACACCAGTCTCGCACCTCTTATCACATCGCCCTCGGGTATAATCTGCTTGTTTTTAAACAGCCACATTTCCGCTCGGGCATAAAATTCGGATTCCGCATCATCAGCTGTGGTCGATCCTGCTTCCGTTTTTTCCGAAGTGCCCGACCAATTGTAAAGATAAGCATCACCGTACATTTTATCGAAAATAAAGAAATCCATCGGAGCACGAATAGCCGCACCGACACCAAAAATCGTGTCACCGGCTTTGGCAGAACTCGTTTCCTGACCACCCGTTTTGTATTCGATTTTACCATAATGGAACGGACTGCTGACAATAGGATTCTCAGGCACCGCCTCTTCCGCATTGGGACCACTCGCAAAGAATCCTGTAACAGCGACTTCTTTGTCCCCAATATCTGTTCCATATGTCAATTCGAGACCCAATGTGGAATTACTAGCCGTCATCTCAGAGTCGTCCGTCGATCCCGTCTTTTCTGTAAATGTTGCACTCGCAGTGGAAACCAAAAGTCCCAAATCAATAGCAGAAGTTTCGCTTAAACTCTTAACGATATTGAGGAGGTAATCCTCATTACTGACACTTCCATAAAACGCCCACTTGTCACCTTTGGATCCGGTCGTGAGCAGAAAATCATAATAATCGCTGGCAATATCCTGTATGCGCAGAATATTCCAGTCGTTGACCCTCTGGGGAAACAAACCGATGTTACTGTCATCTTCAGGAAGCAATCCCGTCTCACCACCCATCGTTTGAACACGTGTATCGCCGGCGTAAATACACGTTGCCAGAAACAACATGATGAATAAAATTACTTAGTTCTTCATGGTTCACTCCTCCATTTAATGAATATTAAAGTGGATTATAAAGAAAATATACGATGTTTAACATTAAAAGCAATAAATCATTTAAAAAATCAAAAATTTTACTTGACAATGAACTATTTATTTAGTATAATAACTATAGATATAGTTGAGCAACGTAACAAATAGGTAGAAAAATGTCAAATGATACCAAACTCACTCAGGTCGAATGGGAAATCCTTGAAAATGTCTGGAAACTCGGCAAAAGTGTCTCCGCCCGCCAGGTTCATGAAACCGCCTTTCCTCACGGCGAAAAAGCGTTTACCACAGTACAAACGATTCTCACCACACTCGTCAAAAAGAACGTACTCCATTGTGAAAAAATCGGCATGGTCAATTTTTATACTCCGGTCAAGTCCCGAAAAGCCATGCTCGTGGATCAGCTGTCGCTGGTGGCCTCCCAGATGTTTCACGGATCGGTTCCGGATATGGCCAATTTTCTCATCAACACCGAACATCTCGGACTGGATGAGATAAACAAGCTTAAAGCACTCCTGGAATCCAAAGAACAACAGCTAAAGGACGAATCAAAATGATTACCCTGTTTAATTCAGCAGGCGATTTTTTTATCGAAACCGTGACCAGGGGATTGCTGGTCAATACCATCTTTATGACGTTGATTTTCGCCGTTCTCTACTTTACTAAATTTTTATCGGCTGCCACACGTTACAGGCTCGGTATGATCGGACTTGTCAAGCTCTATATTCCGCCGATTTGCGTGAAATGGCTTGTGATGAAATAACTACAGACGGAAACAAGATGACGTCACTTGTTTACTCCAGGTACCTGATAAAAATCGCCGAACGAAAAATAATGGCCGATATCGGCTGTTCCTCGGCGTCTGCCCTGATCAGGCAGCGTAACAATCTCGTGCAACGTATTCAATACCTAATGGAGGACAAGAAAATGAAAAAATATCCAAAATATGCAGTTTACTTTTTTACTAACCATTCCCCAAGTTCATAAACACGCCGCATAATCTGGTGATCCCGTTTCACCTCCCCCTTTTTGGTCACATTCGGCGCCAAAATTCGACCGGCAATTTCTATATTGAGATAATCCAGACTCTTTTCAAAAAACCGGATCGTCAGATCGGCCGTCTTTAAATCGTTTTCCTCAAACGGAATGACAAGAACTGCCTGTTTCTTTCGCATCTTTTCCCGGTTTTGCGGGCAGTTGTAATAAACCAGACGGTCGACAAAACACTTCATCAGAGCTGTCGGCCCGTACCAGTAAACCGGGGTCCCGAACACAACCACATCACAATCGGTAAACGGCTGATACAAGTTGTTCATGTCATCCCATTTGGGACAGTCCTTGTCCTTCCAGCACACATGGCAACCATCGCACTCTTTTATATCTTTTTCACCCAACAAAACAATTTCCGTCGCGCCACCCCCATGCCTGCATCCCTCCAACAGCCGGGATACCAGTACGTGAGTGTTCCCCCCTTTGCGGGGACTGCCGACGATACCGAAAATTTTCTTCACAACCCGATCTGTGATAATCTCATCCTGCCTTTCAATATTAATGCAATATGCTGTGGATATAATATTTTATTTTTTTAGCACCGGATCGACACAGATTTACACAGATTGGTTTTAAACAAAGATTCGTCCGACTTTTATACAATTTTATTAAATCCGTTTTTTCTCATATTATTGAATGATTCAAATAAGCCTTGTACTCTCGATTGTATTAAACTATTACCTATCCCGTTGATCCAGTCAAATCATACAATTAAATTATAAACAAATACTTAACGACAAGAATCTGTTATTTCATATACAATACCTTGATCTTTTGCCGATACATCCCGGCATGCAGCACGCAAAAATAAATCCCGCTCGCCAAATTTCCGGGTTGCCAGTTAATCGTATGAGAACCGGCAGTCAATCGGCCGCCGAACAGCGTGGCGCACGTTTCGCCTTTAATATTATTGACTTCCAGCGTTACAAATTCCGCTTTTGCCAATCGAAATTTTATTCGCGTCGATCCGTTGAATGGATTGGGAAAGCTTTGGTAAAGATGGTAGCCGTGAATCACTCGACGATCCGGCTCTGTCCGGTTCACCAGTTGTTGTACGGTCCATTGTATACTCTGATACTCGGGGTTCTCTTGCCACACACCGGCGCTGTTTTTTCCCTTTACATGCAGCTGATAACTTTTACCCGGCAGTAATCCGGTTAAAAAAATCTGTGGTTGCTCCGTTATATCGATTTCCCCGCTCCAGGATGTATCCAGTTCCACGATACGGTAACGGTAACTCACGATACCCGGCCCGCCGATGGTCAGGACCGCCGTTGTATCGGTGGTCACGGAATCCGGCACACCGGAAACGGAAACACCGGGCGGCACCATCGCTCCCATATCCAGTCCGTTCGGACCGGTACCGATCGCCGGTGAGCCGGGTTGTAAATACGGCATTTCATTATCGCTTACAAACATCGGATCGATGTCCAGATTACCGCTGCCCAGGTTGTGAAATTCTGCGGGAACAATGCTGTAAAATATGGAAATGACGGGATTGGTATAGCCGGGTTGCGAAAATTGATTTTCAAGCACTGCGTTATTTTTCCAAAATATATTTCCGGTGAGAAACGCACCTTTACCCGGCACCACATCCCTCGACGGCCATTCGCTGAAATTAACCGCCGCCGGGTTACAATTGATAAAGGTATTGTTTTCAGCATGCATGTAACAATTCTCTTTGAGCAGTACGGCGTGGTCGTTATTCAAAAACACATTGCGCACAACCGTGATATCCGATGTCAGGTCAAGCCGTTCACCGGTTGCAATAGCGGCTGACGTGCCACCGCCTGTGTGATCGAAATGAAAGTTTTTAAAAAGATTGCCTTCAATATGCGCATCGGCGCCATCCAGATCCAGCCCGTCGTCACCACCGCCTAAAAAGACATTGTTATATGCCTGAAAAACCGGACCCGGTCGTTTTGCACCTGAAAAATCGATCACATCATTGTAACCTATGGTACTGCCGAATGTATTGCCCTCCAGGATAAGATATTCATCTCCCTCCAGGTATAATCCATGAATCACCTCCACACTGCCCACATTGGGAAAAACGGAATTTTGAATCCGGATGGACGGATGCTCCAACTCCAGTACGGTTTTATTGGATTCGGTCCAGGTCATGCTGTCGATTTGCAGTTTCGAGGAGCGGACCAAAACAGCCTGGCTCCTGCGGTCACCATTGATCATATCCACACATTTGAGAACATTCTCCTGCAATGTCCGGTTGAATTCGATACCATCCCAGCGGTACTGCTTTCCGGGTTGAGGAGAAAATAAAATGCGATCTTCAGGATGCCCGGCGGCGACCAAACGGCCGCCTTCCTGAACGGTTATGCCGGTGGAGGAATCAAAATAGACAACCGTACCGGCCAGAATTGTCAACGTAACATCAGCAGGAATGACGAGGTCACCGGTCACCTGCCACGGCCCATTATCCCCTGTCAACGTTGTATCCGCCGGTAAAATCCCTGAAATGGTCTGCTGCTGAACAAATGCAAGCATGCCACCGTGATCACCTTCATAAACCGGGTGTGCCTTTGCCCAGACGATACCAATTGTGAAACAAAATACAAAAAATAATTTTAAAAAATTTTCCATGATCATTCCATTGCAAATAATTTAGATTCAATCAAATCGAGATTTTCGATCAGTTCACTCAGACTTTTAAAAACAAAATCGGGCTGGCATTCGACAAGAGCATGATCAAAAATACCTGTCAACATGGCAATCGTTAGAGCCTTGGCCTTTTTACCGGCCTGAATATCCAAAGGCATATCTCCCACCATCACACAAGACGATGGATGGATGTTGAGTCTTTTTGCAGCTTCAAGAACCGGAGCCGGGTGGGGTTTCAGATTG
>JAFGEC010000339.1 GCA_016931775.1 Candidatus Zhuqueibacterota bacterium
AACTTTAAAAAGTACTGGAATCTGTTTGAAAAATTTCCCCGTTTACAGGGTGGATTTATTTGGGACTGGGTCGATCAGGGATTGTTGAAAAAGACGGATGACGGACGGCCCTATTTCGCATATGGCGGTGATTTCGGCGACAAGCCCAATGATGGAAATTTTTGCATCAACGGATTGGTTAATCCGGATCGCATCCCGCATCCCGGCCTTCAGGAAGTAAAAAATGTACAGCAGTTCCTGAAAATAGAGCCGGTTGATCTGTTAAAGGGACAATTTACAATCCGGAATCTATATAATTTTATCAGTCTGGATTTCCTCACCCTGGATTGGCGGATTGTGGAAAACGGTGTCACATCTCAATCGGGCAACGTAAAAAAGGTTGATGTACCCCCCTCCTCCGAAGCTCCGCTGTTGCTGCCACTGCATGCTCCGGATACATCAACCGGATACGAATATTTTCTCGACCTCAGTTTTAAACTGAACAAGGACATGCCGTGGGCGGAAAAGGGTTATGAACTGGCATGGGAACAGTTTCCCATCCCGGGACAGGTGAAACCTCAAAAACCACTGGCTGCTTTTTCTAAA
This sequence comes from Candidatus Zhuqueibacterota bacterium, assembly GCA_016931775.1. Taxonomy (GTDB): domain Bacteria; phylum Zhuqueibacterota; class Zhuqueibacteria; order Residuimicrobiales; family JAFGEC01; genus JAFGEC01. The sequence continues at coordinate 586 of JAFGEC010000339.1, forward strand.
GTTCAGGTCACGGAGCAAGCGAAAAAAATCCTCATCTCAGGCGGTGATCTCGATATCCAGTTTTCTAAAAACACCGGCACGTTTACACTCGTGAAAGGTGGCAAAACATTGATAGAAAACGCTTCCCTGTTCAACGCCTGGCGTGCACCAACAGACAATGACGACGGAGGCGGCCCAAGAAGCTTTGGCGCCCAGTGGCGCGAGGCCGGACTGGACAAGCTGACGTACAAGCCCAAAACCGTCGAGCTCGAAGTAAAGGAAAACGTCGCGGTTATTTCCGTAACCGGCCAAATGGAATTGCAGGATGGCGTGATCGACTATACCTTAAAATATACAATCGATGCGAACGGCCGAATCACCGTCAACAATCAGATAAATTGCACCGGTGAAGTGCCGCCGCTTCCCAAAGTCGGAAATCAAATATTTCTGCCGAAATCCATGGATAAAGTCGAATGGTACGGCCGTGGATGGTATGAGAATTATTGGGACCGTAAATCCAGTGCGCGCGTGGGAATTTACAGAGCATCTGTGGAAGAACTGTACTTTCCTTATGTCAAACCACAGGAAAACGGCAACCGATCGGATGTCCGCTGGGTTTTACTTAAAGACCTGGGCGGTAACGGTATTAAAATATACGGACAACGCCCGTTCAATTTCAGCGCGCATCATTACACGCTGGAAAATCTGACGCAGGCCAAACATACGGTGGACCTGAAAAAGGCCGGCTATATCACCCTGAATATCGATCTCCAACAGCAAGGTTTGGGTGGCGACGACAGCTGGAGTCCGAGGACACACCCGGAGTATCTGCTGAAGGATAAAACCTATAACTACAGTTATATCATTGAGCCATTCCTGGGGCAATGAAAAAAGTCGGTGTTGGTTGTTTTACACTCTTTGAACTTTATACAAAAAAATGCACCACAGAGGATGCAGAGAGCTATTCAATATCTTTAGGACATTTTTATTGATATTTCTCTGTATCCCTCTGTTTTTCTTGGGCTTACTACAATGTCGAGATTTTAAAAGATGGGTCAAAGGTTCGTCCTTACAAAAAAAACACAACGCTGGAATAACCTGAACGCAGGAGACTAAAATGAAAAAGACAAGCTCTTTGATAATTCTACTTTTCTTCTCATTCTTTTCCTATTTATCCTCCCAGGAAACATTCGGACTGCTCTGGGAACCGGTGGTGGTCATGGATAATCAGTTGTTTCCATCCTATATTTGGGCAAATTCCACAAGAAACTATATACAAAAAAGACAGCAATCCCTTGCCGAGTCAGAGCGACTCTTTCGGGGCGATCCCGAGGGACAGTTAGGGATCACTTTTACAAATCTCAATCAAACAGGTTACAGAATCAAAGTTGTCATTGAATGTAATGATATTATGAATACCTCATCATATGAAACCTATGCGGATGAAAAACTGACAACCTTTGAAGTATTCCCCGAAATCGATTACAAATGGGAAAATCTGAGAAATAACCTTCAGCCGAGACCGGTCACGTTAAAATTTAACGTCTTTGTGGACGGAAAACCCTCCGGAACGCAAACCAAAACAGTCACTTTGCAATCCGTTAATGAATGTCCTTTTACCTTTATCGACAGGAACGACGCCATTAAAGACCTGAGTTTTATGTTTGCGGCCTATGTGAATGAAACCCACCCACGTATCGCAAACGAAATATTACCGGAAATTATCGACCAGGGTATGATCGGCAGTATCGTAGGCTATCAGGGAGGCATGAAATCAGTTTATGATCAGGTATTTGCTGTATGGCATTATTTGAAAAGCAAAAAAATCGTATACAGCAGTCTGTCATCTCCGGCATTGCGCCCAAACCAGTCTCATCCGCTGGTCATTTCGCAATATGTCCGAACGCTTGACGATGCTCTCAATACATCACAGGTAAATTGTGTGGATGGCACCGTGGCAATGGCGTCCATTATTTACAGAATGGGAATCCATCCGATTATCGTCTTTGTTCCCGGACACTGCTTTTTAGGATTTGTTACGGATCCTGAGAAAAGTGAGGCGGCCTTTCTCGAAACCACCTTGCTGGGTCACCACTTTACCGATGAAGAACTGGAAACCGCCTCATCCTTTCCGGAAACGGTTTTCAACAAGCTTTCGGACTTGAAATCACAAGATACCTACAGAAGTTTTCTGCTTGCGGTCAAACAGGGACAGATCAACTATTTGGAGGCCGGGGATAATTTCAACAGTTTTAACCTGATCGATGAAATCACAATCGTGACGGACGAAAACAGGCAGGCGCTCATCGACAAACTTTTATACCGCCTCTTTCTGGTCAACCAGTACCGACAGGAAGGTCTGTTACCGATTGCAGGAAATTAAAAATCGTCATTCCCCAGTCAAAAATCATGATATAAACACTTTTGAAGTGAAGGTCAACTGTTATAGCGTTTACTGATGAACAATCATCTTGAACCCCTTGCCGTGAAAATTTTTAATTTCAATTCGTTGGTCGTGTTTTAAATATTTTCGTAATTTCGTTATATACACATCCATACTTCTGGCCGAAAAGAAACTGTCATCTTCCCAGATGTGCCGTAGGGCAACTTTTCTATCTAAAAATTGATTGCCATGAAGACACAACAGGCGCAAAAGCTCGGATTCTTTATGGGTAAGTTTACGATTCTGATCTTTGAAGGCGAGCAGGCTTTGTTCATAATCAAAAACATAATCGCCCAAAGTGAACTGTTGCCGCGCATCGTCCGAATGCTGATAACCGGCACGCTTCACCACGGCTTGAATACGAAGCAGCAGTTCCTCCATGCTGAAAGGTTTGGTGATATAGTCATCCCCGCCAATTTTAAAACCCTCTATCCTGTCTGCCTTTAACGATTTGGCGGTAAGGAATATAATCGGAATATCGAGGTCGATTTGACGAATTTCTTTTGCCAGTGTAAACCCGTCCTTTACAGGTAACATCACATCAATCAGGCACAATGAAAATTTGCTTTCCATGAACGTCTGATACCCCTCTTCGCCGTTTTCGCACCGCGTCACCGAATAGTGCTGTAACTCCAGTGCTTCCTGTAAAATGTAACCCAGATTGGGATCGTCTTCGACAATCAATATTTTCTTGTTTTCGTTTTTATCCGGATAATCGGTCATTTTATATTTTTTTCCTAAAGAACCTTTGACCGGTTCAACACTCAAATTTTACTTCAAAGGCATATAAACAACAAAGGTCGAACCCTTTTTCAATGTGCTTTTTACCTCAATCCGTCCGCCATGCGCTTCAACCAAAAGTTTCACATAGCTCAAACCCAGTCCAAAACCTTTTACATTGTGAATGTTTCCCGTCGGGACACGGTAATACTTTTTAAAAATATACTTCTGATGTTCCGGGCTCAATCCCAATCCTTTGTCCTGAATTGATATTTTTAAAAATCCATCGTTTGTTTCTGTGTAAATTTTAATTTTCGGTGCCTTATCGGAATATTTAATGGCGTTATCAAGCAGATTATAAATGATGTTGGTAAAATGAACCGAATCCGCGCGAATTGTGTGATCTGGCGCGGTTAATTGAACATCAATGGTCCCCTTTCTCGAATTAACCTGCAACTGCAGGTTCGGAATCATCTGATTGATAATCTCATGGACATCGACCTGCGACCACTGTAGTTCGAGGTCTTCGCATTCCAATGCGGCCATCTGCAAAATTTTTTCGACCTGATGGCGCATACGAAAACTTTCGTCGGATATGATCTTTTGATATTTAGCCAATTTGTTTCCATCCTTGTAAATGGCCGGATTGGTCAGTGTTTCGCTGGCTAACGTTATCGTGGAAATCGGTGTCTTGAACTCGTGGGTCATATTATTAATAAAATCGATCAGGCGGGCGGAAAATTCTTTTTGTTTAAAAATCGCACGGATAATGTAAATAAAACAGAAAATAATCATCAAGATAAAAACAAGTGACGTGAGTCCGGT
>JAFGEC010000340.1 GCA_016931775.1 Candidatus Zhuqueibacterota bacterium
AAAACAAATGGCGATATCATAGCTGGGATGCCGAACATGTGATGGAGGGATTGTCCGATAACAGCACATCAAGGGACGATGACGGTGCTCCGACGCGGCTGCACCATGTTCTGAAACAACATCCGGAATACAAAAGACAGTTTGCCGACCAGGTTTATAATCTCTTTTTTAATGATGGACTTTTGACCCCGGTTCAGCTTCGAAAACATTATCAGGAACTTTTGGATGAGATAGACCGCGCCGTCGTTGGTGAATCGGCACGTTGGGGTGACAATCATCGTGATCAGCCCTATACACGCAATGTTGAATGGATCGAGGAACGTGATTGGCTGATGGATGTTTATTTTGAGGAGAGAAGCGATATTGTGCTCGATCAGATTCGATCCCAGGATTTATTTCCGAATGTGATTGCACCTATCTTTTTGGTCGATGGTTCCGTACAGCCCGGCGGAGAGATAATTAAAGGCGCCTCGCTCAGCATGTCCGCACCACGAGGCACCATCTATTATACAACAAATGGAACAGATCCATTCGTTATTGATCATTCCAGTACGAATAGTCAGATACTCGTACCGCAAAATGCGACCAAGTGGGCTTATTGCCCTGATTCGGATATCGGTAACACATGGCGAATAGATATTGACTATGATCACTCCGGCTGGTCAAAATGTGAAGGTGGACCGGGTGGTATTGGCTATGAGAGAGACTCCGGTTACGAATCTTTGATCACATTGGATACTGAAAATGAGATGTGGGATGCCAACGACAACGCTGCTACTTCGTGTTTTATTCGTATACCATTTGATGTATCCGCAGATCAATTAGAAAAGATCGTAAGTCTCAAATTAAATATGCGCTACGATGATGGATTTGCCGCATATTTGAACGGCTTGAAAGTCGCAAACGAAAACGTGCCCACTTCTCCTCGCTGGGAGTCTGTCGCGCTGGGGAACCATGAGGCGGCAAGCATTGAGAGTTACGATATCACGTCCGATCAAAGTCGACTCAATGCCGGGAAAAATATTCTGGCAATTCATGGTATGAATGTCCATGCTCACAGCTCCGACTTTATCATAACAGCGGAACTGGTTACGAGCGATGAAGCAACCGAAGGCACGGTATCCCCGGATGCAAAAATTTATTCGGCACCATTGACCCTGAATGAGAGCACTGAGATCAAAGCTCGTGCAAAAAACGGTTCTACCTGGAGTCCTGTCCACCGTGCTGTATTTGCTATTGCGGAAAAAATGGACGCCCTCAAATTGACGGAAATTCATTACCATCCTCTGGATTCGAACGATACAAACGATCGTGAATTCGAGTTTGTGGAACTCAAAAACATCAGTACAACGGCAATAAATTTGAGTCTATCCGGATTCCAAAACGGTATTCGTTATACATTAGGTGGCGGTGTTATCCTGCAGCCGGGAAAGTTTATCGTACTGGCCTCCAATAGTGAAAAGTTTAAAAGCCGGTACGGCTATGCACCTTTTGATCAGTATGAAGGAAATCTGGATAATGCCGGAGAAAGAATCGTATTTACAAATGCAGCTGGAGATACGATTATTAATGTTCGTTTTAATGACAAGGATCCCTGGCCGGCGGGTGCTGACGGAGATGGATATTCGCTTGTGGCTGTGGATGTCAATCCCCAAAAAGATCCCAATGATCCGACTTATTGGGGTGTTTCGTATAAACTGCATGGTTCCCCTGGGCGAGATGACAATACGGCCACTATTGTGGTTAAAAGTGAAACGCCTCCAATCCGTTATGACTTGAGACAAAACTATCCAAATCCCTTCAATCCATCAACGACCATTCAATTTGATGTGCCGCTATCGAGTCATGTGAAACTTGACATTTATAACGTTCTCGGTCAACACGTTGTAACGTTAACGGATGACCAGTATAGGCCCGGCACTTTTACCATTCGGTGGGATGCAGTGAATTGTGCCGCCGGTGTCTATTTTTACAGAATCAAAGCCGGAGAATTTTTATCCATAAAGAAATTGATTTTAGTGAAATAAAATCCTGCCTCAGTATAAAAATTAATAGAAATTTTAATTTTCCATGTATAGTTTTAAAAAGGAAAAATACGCATGAGTGGAGTTCTCATTTAGTCTTTTTTGTTTTTATACACTTTTATGCTTTTAACTTCATTAAAAACAATTGGCAATGAACAGGGTCAACAGGTTAACAAAATATTTGCAAATAAAAAAAATCCAGTGATTTTTAAGGGATTTTATTTTTAATTAACGACACTTTCATGATTTGATCCTGTCCATCATGTTGATCCTGTCAGATTTTTTTATGGGCAAAAATAATTTCAAAAGGTGTAAATAACACTTTTGATACAATCCAGGGAGATATATTGATAAAAAAACGTGTGGCACGTGCCTTTAGGCCGTGTCACGCGTATTCTTGGGCTGAAAAATTGCAGCAATTGGATTTTAATGTGTAAAAGCTCAATATCCGCTCGCGAAGGGGATGCCTGAGCATCCCCGAACGCGTTCCCAAGCCATTGCAATAACGAAAGTGTGTCTCTTTATGCCGTTTCCGAAGATATTCGCATGATTTTTACGAAAGGCCGGCCGAGCTTGGGAACGAGTGCCAAGAAACGCTGAGGGATTTCGAAAAAAGATGAAAAGTGATGTTATTCTGAATATTGGATTTCCCGGCGCTCGGCGATCTTTACGGTTGAACGTGTACTCATTTTCCGAAAATAACCCAACAAACCCATTTACTTTTTTCAAATATATTCTTATCTTTGCAGACAAAAATAATAGATAACCAAAAGGACAATGATGAAGACAAAGATTTTCTGCAGTTTGGCCATTCTTTTGACCGGTGTAACTTTTGCCGTTCAGCTGCAATCTCCCGATGGGCGTATTTTGGTCTCGGTGGATATAAAAGAAAAACTGGAACCTTATGCCGCCGGCAGCAGGTTATATTATTCCGTCCAATTTGACGGAAAAGCTGTTTTACTGGATTCCCCGTTCCGGCTCGACTTTAAGGACGCCCCGCCGCTGGCGAAAAATTTAAAAATTCTCGAAACACAGACCTCGACGATAAAGGAAACCTGGAATCCCGTTTGGGGAACCCACAGCAGCATTGAAAATTTTTGCCATCAGACCGAAATGACAGTTCAGGAACAGGAAAAACCGCAGCGGAAAATTCAGTTTATCGTTCGTGCTTATAATGACGGTGTTGCATTTCGTTACGGCTTTCCCGCCGAATCGGGTATAAAGGATTTTAAGCTGACGCAGGAATATAGCGAATTTTTCTTCCCCGGTAATCCCACTGTTTGGGCGGCCGATTACGGATCTTACCGCACCCACCAGGAAACCGAATACGAGAAAAAACTTCTGAACGAGTTGCAGCCCGGCGATATTATCGGCTGTCCGCTTTTACTGCAGCTGCCGTCGGCATGGGTCGCATTGACGGAAGCCAATTTGACCGACTGGGCCGGATTGTATTTTACCCGCAGTATGGCGTCGTCCAATGCTGTGGTTTCGCTGTTATCACCCCGGCTGGACGAGCCCGATGTGGCGGTGATCGGAACCGCGCCGCGGCTGTCACCCTGGCGCACTATCATGATCGCTGATACGCCCGGTGCGCTGATCGAGTCCAATATCGTCCCGAATCTGGCCGATCCCTGTGAGATCGAGGATACGTCGTGGATTCGTCCCGGCAAGTGTGCATGGGACCGCTGGTGGTGCGGCAGTTACGCACCCGATTTCCCCGGCTCGCTCGGGGTTGACAATCCGTCCATGAAATATTTTATCGATTTTGCCGCCGAAATGGGGTGGCAATATCAGCTGGTGGACTGGTACTGGTATGGTCCGCCTTTCGATCCGGCTCAACCGCTCGGTTCCGCCGGCAATCCGGCCGTCAGTATCCTGAAGCAGGCGGAAAATATCGACATCCCGGAACTCGTCCGGTATGCCGCGAAAAAAGGCGTGAAAATATTGGTGTGGCTGGACTGGTTCAACGCAGACAGGGAAATGGAAAAGGCATTCCCGCTGTATGAGAAATGGGGCGTGGCCGGTGTCAAAGTGGATTTTATGGCGCGGGATGACCAGTATGTGGTGAATTTTTATCACCGGCTGGTGAAACTGGCCGCCAAACACCATCTCACTGTTGATTTTCATGGAGCGTACAAGCCGACAGGTTTCAGTCGCACCTATCCCAATTTACTCACCCGCGAGGGTGTAATGGGCAATGAGTACAACAAGTGGAGTGACAGTATTACGCCGACCCATAACGTGACCCTGCCCTTTACCCGCATGTTGTGCGGCCCCATGGATTATACACCCGGCGGATTTCGGAATAAAACCGTTGAGACGTTTCGCGTTGTGGGCGGCGATGCCCCGGGTCCATTCGTGCAAACAACCCGCGCCCAGCAGCTGGCCATGATGGTGGTGTACGACAGTCCGTTGCAGGTTTTGTGCGATTCACCTTATAATTACCGAATTTCTCCCGCGGGATTGGATTTCCTCAGGGCCGTACCCACCACATGGGAAAATACCCGGGTGCTGTCGGGATTCCCGGGAGAGTATATCGTTATGGCTCGCCGGTCGGGTGAAGAATGGTACCTGGGTGCCATGACCAACGAGAATTTAAGGACGGTGGAAATTCCTTTAAATTTTTTGGGCAAAGGTAAATACAAAGCGCTGATTTACGCCGATCCTGATGAGGCGGGGGATTATCCCGACCGGTTGCTTGCGGTGACCCGTACTGTAACCCCGGCGGATGTTTTGACGGCGGAAATGGCTGGTGGTGGGGGGTATGTTGTAAGGATAGTTCCTGAGTAATAGCCTCGCAGAGAGCACGGAGATGGAGGATTGATCTTGTGGATTTTTTGTTGAGGTTGTTGACGCAAATTTAACCTCGCGCGGAGCTACAGAGGCACAGAGGAGGAAGACACGGATTTTTTGCAGAATATAACGAGTGTGGTCTTGAACTGATATTAAAAAAACTGGATGCCTATGAAACATATCATAAAAAATTTTAAACCTCTGGCCGGCAAGCACTGCATCACCAATTCGATCCGCCAGATTTTGATGTATCACGGTAAGGATCTCTCCGAGGATATGATTTTTGGTTTGGGTGCCGGATTGTCGTTTTTTTACATGGAAAACAAAGCCGCCGATTTCCCCATCATCAGCGCGCGTATAAAACCGCTGGATTTTGAAAAGAACCTGGCCGGCCATATGAAAATCGCTGTTGAATGGAAAAAGACGAAAAGTATCGACAAGGCTTACGACGCGCTTGTGCAGCTCGTAACTGATAATAAACCCGTGCTGATTTATGTGGACATGGCATTGTTGGATTATTTAGGGATGCCCGCTGACGCCCATTTCGGCGGCCATTCCCTTGTGGTGTTCGGCATTGATGAGGAGGAGGGTGTCGCCCTGGTTTCGGACCGCGACGGTGACGATGCGCCCCTGAATGTGAACGGAAATATCGTTTCAAGGGATTTTCATAAAATCACCCTGGAGCTGTTGGCCGCAGCGCGCAGCTCCACATATCCGCCGTTTCCCGCCGAAAACAAATGGTTTACCTTTAATCTGGATGGATTTGAAAAGATCAAACCCGATCATGTACGGGCGGCGATCCGGACCAACGCCACCGAGTTCTTGAATCCGCCGATTAAAAATATCGGAGTGGAAGGCATCCGTAAATTCGCCCGGCAGATTTTGAACTGGAGTAAATTTAACGACAACAAACTTTGCGGATCGGTCTTGAATTGTTATTTTATGATCGACGCAACAGGGGGGACCGGGGGCGGTGCGTTTCGTAAAATGTACGGGCATTTTTTACTGGAGAGCAGCTTTGTCCTCATGTCAACTGAATTAAGCCATTGCGCAAAAGAATTTTTAGGTGCAGGTAAAGATTGGGATATCGTGGCCAGATTGTTAAAGGACGTTTATGATACGGAGGACCGCAGTATCCTGGTAAAAATTTCCGAAAAACTGGATGACATTGCGGACAGGGAGGAGAAGGCGATGCGGATGTTACTGGAATTGAGCGGTGGGTGATTTTTCCGGGACAGCTCCGGCTTTCCCTTCGCAGCGGCTTTTGGCTTTTTTCTCTTCGAATTGGCTGTTGACCAGCCGCTGCAAAGGGATGATCCTCCCCCGCTGAGCGGGGTCCGCACGCTATCCCGTCCCGCATTGCGGGACGGGATGATCGTGCTCCGCTCTCTATGGAAAGAAGTAAAGAAGTGAAATGTTAAGAGAAGGATTGAGACGGTTGGTTTTTTAGAAATCTGCGAGCCGCCCTTACACAGCCTGGGAAAACCTGGAATCATAATGAACGGCCAATACCCGAGATTGGATGATGAACTTTTTGGACACTTGTCACCGATGTGTTGTATTGTATAAATAGCTGAGAGAAAAATATGCTGGTAAAAGAAAAACAATCTCAAATATTTCACGCTGCAGTAAAAGTGAAAAAACATATGCAGCACTACTCCTGTTCCATGTCCGTATGTGACAATCCTTCATGCACCTGTAACGATATCGGCCTCAATTTTTCCCCGTTAGCAGTTGAGAAAAAACCATCATCCGAGACGAGTGTTCTATATTTCGAAATTAACCTAAAGAAAAAACGTTTGTTATCCTCCTGGCGCAAAAATGCCACATCTAAAGAGATAGACTTTGCCCGGACGGTGATGGATCAAATGAATGCCGATGATTTTGATTTGTTACACAAGGAATTTATCGAATATAAAAGGCAGATATCCGAAACCGTAGATTTAAAAACCGTTCAATTTATGTATGATGTGGAAAATATTCAACGTAGCGGCAAAATGCTTTTTTATAGCGACATCTTTCCGTATATACCCGAGTTCACGGTCAATATCAGCGGTATTGAATACGTCGTTGTCGATGATTATTGTGTGATGTCGGATTGTGACTGCACGACTGTTGGATAAAGTCTCATGCAGGACAAAAAGGACCGGCAAGTCTTTGGCGGCTTTGTAGATTATCAAAGCCATGAGTGGCATAAAGAAGGTATTCACAATAAAAAGAAGGTTTTCGATATCGCAACAGTCCGGATCGCTGTTGAAAAAAATTATCCGGATTTTTACAGGGTTTTGAAAAAACGGCATGAGCTGCTTCGGCGGCTTTATGCGGATTATATAAAAAAAGTTTACCATGTTGAACTGCCTTCAAGGTCGAATAAAATCGGCCGGAACAATCCGTGTCCGTGCGGGAGCGGGAAAAAGTATAAAAAATGTTGTGGGAGGTAATTGATTAGGTGCATTCACAAGCATTGGATTTTGTGATCACATTAACGGATTTATAGAGTCACGGATCCATTAAAAATCAAATACAAATACGATGTAAATCGAATTCAATAAATTATGCCGGAGGAGCAAGCTCATGCAGAAACAACTCAAAATAAAATGTCGGATTATTTTATACTGAAATTAATTATCGGCAATTCTTATGTACTCTAACATCGCCCCGGTGTTCGTTTCGCACTCTACCTTTACATATCTATATTGTGTGATATAGTCATCTCCCGGTATTTCGAAAGATTTCCTGGTCCAGGTACTTTCAGAATTCGGTGTGACTTTACCAATATCCAACCAGCATGTATCACATAAATCGTTTGAAATGTATACATTGACATATCCATCCCTGTCAGATTGTACTTGACTCACCGATATTTCAATATCACTAGACTGATAAAAGTCGATAAATCCTTCATTTTCCCCCATATCTAATGTGATATCACCTCCAAAAGACTGTTTTAACCAAATATGACCACTTTCATGAAATATTCCGGTTCTATCATGCCATGATGTAAAGCCGAAATCTATAATCTCATCCGGATATCTGTCCCAGATATTGATTTCCCCAAGAGATACATTTGTATATGGTTCTACCTTGATATTTTCAAAAGTTGTTCTAAGTATATCATCGTCATCAATAATGAGCGTGACGACACCCGCAGGTACTGTACATTTAAAGTATCCGTCATTATCGCTATACGTATCGTAAGTGAAAGTGTCTTCTGTTATTCGAGCATGTGTGATAAAGAAAAGATTTGGCACATGAACCAGCCTGCCGCTTACCGTTGCTGTTGCTTGCTCTTGGTGGAGGGTGACATCAAGTTCGGATGGATATTTTTGGCAATTTGCGAGTATGCAAAAATATGATAATATTTTGACATAAAAAAATGATCTTTTTTTCATATTATTTTTCCTTTCATTTTCCAGAATATTACAATTTTATGTTTTGTTTGAATCGTGTTCAAAGCATTCAATATGAATATAATCCAGTATTCGAGTCCGGATTGTTGGGCCATAGGCTCACAGCCTGTAGGGATGAACCTGTATTGAATGTAAAAATTCCACGATTTTCTCGAGAGGGCTATTTGATAAACGTCATCCTTCTCACGATATTCTTCTTGCCATACTTGATCTGATAAAAATACGTACCGCTTGCCACCATCGCACCGTTGCTGTTGGTGCCGTTCCACCTTACCGCGTGTTCACCGGCCGGCTGGACGGCATCGAACAATGTGATGACATATCTGCCCGTTTCATCATAAATGTTGATCTCTACAGTGCCATTCCTGGGCAGGCTATAGGTGATGTTGGTTTCGTGGTTAAACGGATTGGGATAGTTTTGCATTAACGCAAACTGTTTGATATCAGTTTGTTGTCGACTAGTTGATGTCGTCCCGACCTG
>JAFGEC010000341.1 GCA_016931775.1 Candidatus Zhuqueibacterota bacterium
GAAAAAATTAACACCTGTTGTTGCCATCATGGCCGTTTTTACTCTGGCGATTTGTTTTATCATGATCGGTTCCATATCTGAAGAGCTGAAATCTAATCTTGGAATCGATAACGCCCATATCGGAACGCTGGTCTTTTTATTTTCCATCACCTGTATTATCGTACAACTTTTAGCAGGCGTCATTGTGGACCGGTTCGGCCACAAGCCCATGGCAATTGCCGGATTTTTGGTTTCGGCCGGCAGTATTTTTCTGCTGGCTTTTGTGTCCAGTTTTCAAGTGGCGGTTCTCGCCGCGGTTTTACTGGGTGTGGGTGCTATCTGCTGTAATACGGTGGGGAATACGCTCTTGCCCGTGGTGTTATTTGAGGGTAAAGATCCGGCACGTGCCAGTAATTTCGGTAATGCATTTGTGGGACTGGCATTTGTATTAACACCGCTGCTCATCGTCACTTTGATCAAGGATTTTGGCATCAATTACAACCTGACCCTGTCCATACTTGCCGTACTGGTGTTGATTTTTTCGGTTTTTTCCATTATTTCCGATTATCCTCAGGTATCCACCGGATTTAAATTCAGTACCGCCTTCAAGCTGCTGCTTAAACCGGCGGTTCTTGTCGCGGCACTGGCCTTGATCTGTTATATCGGCCTTGAGTTTACCATGAACACCTGGGTGAAGCCCACTATGACCGAACTTTATACAACCGCCGGCAACAGCAATGCCGTGAGGAACGCCGGGCGCGTGCTGGCATTGTTCGGCCTGGCGATGGCAATCGGCCGTTTTATCACCTCGGCTTTAAAAAATCTTTCCAAAATCGGTGCGATTCTGATTGCCGCCCTGGCGCTGGTTTCGGTTGCGGTCATATTGATCCTGAGTAAAACGTCCAGTATTGGTGTTGCCATTATCATGGTATTGATTGCCGGTCTTGCTTTTGCGCCGATGTTTCCCACAATCGTCGGGGTCACGTTCAGCAAGTTTGAGCCCAAGTATTACGGCAGTATTTTCGGCGTTATATTCGCCGTCGGCTTGTTGGGCCCGATGGTGCTGCCGAAGCTGATCGGAAATTTAAGCACCGGGGGTTCGGTTCAAAAGAGCCTTCCCATTGCCGCAGTGGTGGCCGTTTTTTTGGTTGTGGTCGCGCTGCTAATGTCCCGTACCAAGGGCGATAAATCGCAGAAGGAGAAAGTCTGATGGCACTGGTGAATATGGTGCGAATGTTGCACTATGCGCGAAAAGAGGGTTACGCGGTCGGGGCATTCAATATTTTAGATTATAATTCTTTCAAGGCCGTCGTCGTCGCTGCAGAAGAACTGGAAGCCCCTGTTATCGTACAGACCTCTGTAAAAACCGTCGTGTTTTGGGGATATGAAGTGATTTTTAACTGGTATCTGGACATCGCCGAGCCGGTGGGCGTTCCGGTTGCCATGCATCTCGATCATTGCAAGGATCCGGATATTATCAAAAAATGCATCGACGCCGGCTGGACGTCTGTCATGATCGATGCGTCATCCGAACCGTTTGAGGAGAATATGGCCGTCACGCGGCAGGTTCTGGAAATGGCGCAACCGGCCGGTGTGAGTGTGGAAGCGGAATTGGGAGAGATCGGCGGTGTGGAGGATGACATCGCTGTGGATGAGGAGAATGCCTTTTTAGCGGATCCGGAAAAGGCTCTGTACTTTTGCAGAAAGTTGCCGGTGGATTGTTTTGCGCCCGCTATCGGTACGGCGCATGGTTTATACAAGGGTGAACCGAAAATCGCCTTTGATAATCTGGAACGGATTGCGGCCGGTACGTCAATTCCTCTGGCGTTGCATGGCGGTACCGGGCTTTCGGATGATGTTTTTAAACGTTGTATTGCACTGGGCTGCGCCAAAGTCAACATTTCCACACAGCTCAAGTATTCGTTTATAGATGCTTTTGTCAGGTATTTTCAGCAAAATTCAAAGGAATATAATCCCCTCAAGGTGCTGGATGCCCAGTTCAAAGACATGAAGAAAATGGTTCAGGAAAAGATACGCTTGTTCGGATCAGCCGGCAAGGCGTGGTAAAAAGGAAAATTGTTGAATGGCCACAGCGATAAACATGCCCCAGGTCGGTCAGGACATCGAGACCGCGGTGATTCTGGAATGGCGGGTAAAGGAAAAAGATACGGTAAAAAAAGGCGACATTGTCGCCCTGGTGGAATCGGATAAGGCGACTTTTGAGGTTGAAAGTTTTGTCAGCGGAACGGTATTGTCATTGTTGTATAACACCGGCGACAGCGCACCGGTTTTACAGCCGATTACCTACGTGGGTGAGCCGGGTGAAAACGTGGAGCAACCGGAACGGGATTTTATCCAAAAGGATATAAAGCCAGTCAAGAGTGACGAACCGCAGGCGGTGCGGCAAAAATTTTTCGCCTCACCTTCGGCCAAAAGAGTCGCCCGCGAGCACGGTGTCGACCTGAGTGCCGTGAGCGGAAGCGGTCCCAGAGGACGAATCCAAAAACGGGATGTACTGGCGGTTGTGGAAACGGCGTCCAAATCTGTTACGCCGGGTGAATCACCCGACCCGTATGCCGCCAAAGCCGTACGCGCACCTTTGCCGGCAGAAGAGGACCAGGTGCTGCCGTTTTCCAAAATGCGCCGTCGTATTGCCGACCGGCTGACGCTCTCCAAGCAGACCATCCCGCATTTTTATCTGTTTTCGGATGTGGACCTGACCGTCATCCTGGCGTGGCGGCAGGCCTATAATCAGGGAAAAACGGAAAGAATTACGGTGAACGATCTGATCGTCAAGGCCGTTGCCGCCGTGTTGCGCGAATTTCCGCGCCTGAATGCCCACGTGGATCCGGACAAGTTGATACAAAAAGCGTCCGTCCATATCGGTGTGGCCGTGTCCACAGAGGACGGTCTGGTGGTGCCTGTGCTTGAAAATGCGGACCGGATGAGTCTCGATGAGATACACACCCGCATTAAAGAGATGGCAGAAAAAGCACGGCGGGGTGTGATGGCCGCCGGAGAGAACAGCACGTTTACGGTCAGCAATTTGGGCATGTATGCGGTGGATAAATTTTTACCCGTTATTAATCCGCCGGAATGTGCCATTCTGGCGGTGGGCAGGTCGGGGAAAAAAGTCGTTGCCCGTTCCGATGGCTCTATCCGCGTGCAGAACATGGTGACACTGACACTGGCATGCGATCACCGGGCGGTGGACGGTGCTTATGCGGCACAGTTTTTAGACCGGTTGAAGGACCGGCTGGAGAAACAGGCCGGTTAAGCCGGCTTTTGCACGATAAAGTATGTAAAAATTACATGGTTTTGTCTTTTCACCATGTAATTTTTACATGGTTTGGCATTTTTTTCGCCCGAAACGGCATTTTTGCAGATTTATATATTTTAGGAGATATTTTTTTATGCAGGCGATCATTTTTGATTGTGATGGTGTTCTGGTGGATACGGAGCGGGACGGACACCGGGTGGCTTTTAACCGGGCTTTTCAGAAAAAGGGACTCGATGTCGAGTGGGGTGTGGCGCTGTACGGTGAATTGCTTAAAATTTCCGGTGGTAAGGAACGTATGAAACATTATTTCAACCGAACCGCCTGGCCCCACGGCATCGGAGACAGAGATATGTTTATCCGGGAAATGCATAAATTAAAAACCGATCTGTTTATGCAGCTCATCGAATCCGGCGAACTGGCGTTAAGGCCGGGTGTGACGCGGCTGGTAGACGAGGCCATAAACGAGGGGATTCTGCTGGCGGTTTGTTCGACCTCCAACGAACGGTCCGTCAATCTGATCGTGGAAAAGATGCTTGGATCAAAACGCCGTGTTTTTTTTGGTGCCATTCTGGCCGGTGATGTGGTTAAGGCCAAAAAACCCGATCCCGAGATATATAACCTGGCCGTAAAGCGGTTAAATCTGGAACCAAGACGTTGTGTGGTCATCGAGGACAGTTTTAACGGCATGCTCGCCGCCAAAGCGGCCGGTTTGCCATGTGTCATCACGACCAATGGATATACGCTGGATGAAGATTTTACTCAAGCCGATCTGGTGGTTCCCGAGCTGGGTGATCCGCCGAATGTAAATGTGGACATTCAAAAACTTGAAAAAATTTGTGAAAAATGATGTTTTAAGGAGAAACGAATGAAAATATTTCTGGATACGAGTGATGTTGAAGCCATACGCCGCGCATACGACACCGGATTGCTGGACGGTGTAACGACCAATCCCTCCCACCTTGCCAAAACCGGCCGCAAAATCGAAACCGTCGTGAAGGAAATTTGCGCCATCGTACCGGGGCCGGTCAGTGTGGAAGCAGTGGCCGATACCGCTAAAGGACTTGTAAAGGAAGCACTCAAAGTGGCCGCTCTGGCGCCCAACGTCGTGGTTAAAATTCCCATGACCCCCGAAGGTTTGAAAGCCGTACCGGTTTTGGAAAAAGAATACAATATCAGAACCAACGTCACCATGATTTTTTCATCAACTCAATGTTTTTTGGCCATGAAAGCAGGCGCCACCTTTGTGAGTATCGTTTTATCACGCTTGGATGCGGTCGCCAATGAAAGTGAAATTCTGGTCGCCGACGCCATGACCATCAAAGAAAATTACGGATTCACATCCGAAGTATTGGCGGGCAGTCTCAAGACTCAGAATCATGTTTTATCGGCATTGCGTTTTGGCGCGGATATCATGACTATTCCGGAATTTCTGTTTTTTCAGATGTTCAACCACCCGTTAACGGATGCCGGCCTGGCAACATTTGCCAAAGATTGGGCAAAGGTGCCGAAATGACAAAAAAAACAGTGATGGCGTTTGGTGAAGTACTGTGGGATATGCTGCCCGGCAAGACCATTCTGGGCGGTGCGCCGTTCAATTTTATATACAGGATCAAAACACTGGGCGACACAGGACTGATGGTGAGCCGGCTGGGTACGGACGACCTTGGCGGCCGGGCGTTCGAAAAAATAGCCGATTTGGGATTAAATACGATGCTCATTCAACAGGACACCGAGCATCCAACGGGTACAGTGAAAGTATTTTTCGACGAACAGAAAAATCCTGATTATTACATTATCCCGGGAGTGGCCTATGACTATATTGAATTGACGGAAAATCTTATAAAGGCGGCGAAAAACATCGATTGCCTGTGTTTCGGTACCCTGGCACAGCGTAATTCCGGGGCCCAGAATACCTTGAAATATCTGCTGGAAAACACACCAAGAGCGGTAAAATTTTTGGATATTAATTTGCGTAAGGAATGTTATACGCCGGATTCCGTCGAATTTTCGTTGCAACATGCCGACATATTAAAATTGAACGATGACGAAGTGACAGGCGTGGCGGAGACGACCGGGATAAAATATAAGGACATTCCGGATTTTTGCAGTAAGGTGATCGACCGGTTTAATTTGGATTATTGTCTCGTTACTTTTGCCAAAGACGGTGCTTTTGCAGCTTCAAAAGATCAAGCCGTTTACGATCCGGGATACCGGATCAGGCTGGAGGATTCGCTGGGATCAGGTGATGCGTTTTCCGCGGCGTTTGTGCATAAAATACTGCGCGGCGCCGATGTAGCCGAAGCGTGCCGGTTCGGTAATATCCTGGGTGCGCTGGTGGCAACCAAAGCCGGTGCAACCGGATTGGTGAAACAGCAGGAGATTGAGGAATTACATGGAAAAACCGAACGAAATGTTTTACACGAGTACAAACAGTATATACCAAAAGCCCTTTAGCCAATCGCTGTGGGGTGCTTTCGATTTGCAAAAAAAATATATGAGCGAGGAGGCCGAATGAACAAAATTTGTATGGGCATCTGGGGAATGACCAATTTGCGCGACCGGTTTAACGTGAACGGATTTGGGGAGGAAGTGAGCGTGATCGACCGGATTAAGATCATCGGTGAGACCAATGGTGTGGATGGATTTGAACTGCATGTTCCCACGGAGATCGACGATTCCAACGCCGACGAGATTGAAAAAGTGATGAATGATTATAATTTGAGCATGGTACAGTTATGCGGGCATACA
>JAFGEC010000342.1 GCA_016931775.1 Candidatus Zhuqueibacterota bacterium
ATAGATTTGCTCGCCCGAGTGCATGAGTTTCAGATTATTCGCATCGATATTGAACTCGGGCGAGACATCGGTTTTCTCAAGATTAATACTTTTAAACTGTAAATCTCCGGCATCAGACGTTAGGATAATCTCCAACGGATCGGAAGACTGCAGGTGTAGTTTTACCACGGCGTATCGGTCGGTATCCTGCAACTCAAGCTGTCCGCACACATCATTTAAACCTGTAGAAATGATATAATTTTGTGTCGCAGCCTGTTTCAAATTTTCATGAGACAGGGTACCCTGAAATTGTGAATACTCGTCTTGCTGGGCGACATGAGCAGGAAAACGAAGTAAAAACAAGATTATGGCCCCGGTAATAACGCCCGCTGCGAAGGCAGGCAGAGGATAGCGTGCTTTGCTGAATTCCTTTATCCGTTCAAAAAAAACACCAAAAGGATTTTTTTTAAACGCATATTTATTCGAATCAATAGCACGCAGGATATCCGTTTCCAAGGAAACCGGTGGCGCGATGTATCCCAAACTTTCAAGGGCATGGGATGTTGCTTCCAGCTCTTTAAGCAGTTTTGCAGCCTCCGGATCCTGTGAGCACAACTTCTGAAGTCTTTTTCTTTCAGCGGCACTGTTACAGCCGTCGACTTCCTGATGTATCAAATTTATTATATTTTCATCCATTATTCTTCAACAATTCCATTCTTGAGTAAAACTTCCTTGAGCTTTTGTCTGGCAGAGAATAGCCGTGATTTGACCGTTTTTACGGGTACTTCTATTGTTTCGCTGATCTCATCATAGCTAAGACCCGCATAATACTTCATAACTATAACTTGCCGATAATCCTCGCTCAAATTTAAAATAGCATTCTGGATATCCATCCTGGATTCAACCGTGTTAGGAGCAGTAAATGTCGTCTCCACAATATTATTATCCAGTTCCTGATTGAACCTTCGATGAGGATGTTTTAAATAATTAATTGTGACATTTAAAGTAATACGATAAACCCAACTGAAAAAAGGTTTTGTAGTGTCATACAAACCTAATTTTTCGTATAACCTGATAAAAACCTGCTGGGCAATATCTTTTGCATCTTCATTGTTTCCAGACATGCGCAACGCAACATTGAAGACAATCCCTTTATACTGTTTGACCAATGAACCAAAGGCCCGGGTATCGCCTTCAAGCGTTCTTTCAACCAGCATTTTATCGTTCGACTCATTCATAATACAATCAAAATCCAGTAAAATGTTGGTAACTTTTTTTTAAATAATGAATTTTTTTTATCATACTTTTTTGATCACTAAAAACGTAATATCATCATCATTTGGTACCTGCTGCCTGAACCTGTCGCCGGCTTCATTAAGGTCATCTATGATTTCCTGCGTTGGTTTATGGGCGATTTTTGAATATAGATCACGTACGGCATCATATCCAAACATTTCCTTGTCGGCATTAAAAAGTTCCGGCAAACCATCCGATTCCAGAAACAGCGTATCTCCACGCTTGAGCCTAAATTCACGTTGTTCATATGGAAATCCGGGAAACGCCCCAAGAGGCATAGCCTTGATAAATATTTCTTCGGTTTTTCCCGTATCCGCATGGTAATAATATGCTGGGGGCATACCTGCCGAAACGATGGTCAGCTTGTTACCTTTAATACAGACCATCTGAAGCGCCATTAACAATTCACCTTTAAAAAGCTGATCGACCGTATTGCTGCTTTGATCGTAAAAATCCAATCCCTTCCGCGCTACTGCAGATGAAAAAAACATGGCTTTAATAGTTGTGACCACCATACCAGCATTAATTCCATGCCCTGTAGCATCACCGATCATAAGAATTAAAGTCCCATCATCAGCGAGAAAATAATCGTAATAATCTCCTCCCACTTCTGTTGCTGTCTTCATAAAGGCGGTAATTTCCAATCCTTTTATTTTGGGCATTTCTTTGGGAAGCATGGAAAGTTGCAGGTCCTGTGCTTTCTGCAGTTCTTCCATCCGGCGTTCGTTTTCGGCTTGTTGAAGGGCTTTTTGTTTCTCTGTTTCCGCCTTCTTCATCAGTCTTTTACGCTGGAAATAACCAAAGGTAATGATGATAATGGCTGCAATGATAGTATATAAAATATATGCATACCATTTTCTGTACCAGGGAAGAAGCACCCTGAAGGTAAATGTCGACTCTTGACTGATTATTCCCTTTGTATTTTTTGCCCTTACCCGGAAGGTATAGATTCCTGCCGGTATATTGGTGTATTCTTTTAATGTTTCACTGCTCCATCTTGACCAGCGCTTTTCAAAATCGTCCATAATCGTCTGGTATTCAATACTCCCCAAATCCTCATAATCTGTAGAGGAAAAAAAGAACCGCAGGGAACGGTATTTGTATGGCAACTTGGGTATGATATTAGGCGGCTGTTGCAATGTGGGTATCCCGTTCACAACTTTATAAAAGGTACCACCGAAAATGAGAGAATCACTCACCATATTTTCACAGCCCCGTATAATTGCGGTGAACGCAAAAGCATCACTTCCCGGTACTTGAGTTGAATCCCCCTCTTTCCCGGTGGTGAGGAGTGTATCGATCCGTCCAATGTAGGGTAAATATATGGATGATATACCCTTATCTGTTCCAATCCAAAGATGGCCGTTGGCGTCCTTTGTCAGACCATAAATTTCGTTACTTCCAAGTCCCTTTCTTTCATCAAGATAAAAAACGGCGTCACCGTTCATTTTTACGATCACACAGCCGTCGTTGGCCGTCCCCACAGCCAGGTGATCTGCATCGACGGATGTCCCACATGTAATATTGGAATAAACCCTCTGTATACCCGTACGACAAAGCCAGGTCAATGTGCTGCCGGACTGCTGTTGAGGTTCCTGCAGTACACTGTGAGGTCTGATCTTGAGGATTTCACTATTGGTCGTCACAGTCAACAGTTGTTCATTTTGAAAGGGTATAAGTACAAAAGAACGGATGAAATCAGCTCCACGAATGGGCTCCAGTTTATTTCCGAGTATTTGCATGAGTCCATAGCGTCCGTCCACAGCAAAAAATCGATTTTTCAAATAACCGATTGTATAAAAGTGATCCTGTGTTATAATTTTATTAAATTGATCCCGAATCAAAATAAAAAGCGTCTTGTCCGTCATAAAGACGACACTATCCTGCGTGGCACAGGTTTTCAGAACACCATCCAGTTGATTCACTTGTTCTTCCGTCAGATATTTTTTGAGCGAAATAAAGCGCATGATACCCGTCGTGTCGGGTGCTAAATAACCCAAATCGCCGTTTCCGCCTACATATATTCTGCCTGCGGGATCTTTAGCAAAACTAAAAGCTGCCCCTTTATTTGATAAGGCGATTTTGCGCCAGAACGTACCGTCAAATTCCAGAACGCCTTCTTGATTGCCGAAATAAAGTATACCGCGGTCGTCCTGTATGGCCCCCCAGTTTTGCGGTTGGGCGTTATACATTTCAGGAGTAAAATTTCTGATCTGGGGCTTTCCGGTGACGTCCAGTTGCCCGGATGCCGGACTCTTTGAGAAGACAATCCAGAGAGGAATCAACAGATATACGAAAAAAACCTTTGATTTTGTCATCTTATTGGTCTTTCACGATTTGATAGGTTACGCGTTTCTCACTTGTGTTGCCCACCCTGTCCCTTGCCGTTACGAACAATTCGACCGTTTCACCGGCAGCAAAACCGGTAATGGGAGTCCGATATATCTGTTCAGCCTTTCCGTTTAATTTATACGTAATGACATCTATCCCTGCATGCCCATCTGTGGCTGTAAGGTATATTGCCGCACTCTGCGGAATTTTGTTTTGCCCGAATTGCTGGTTACTGGAAGAGATGCTGATTTCGGGTTTTTGATTGTCAACAAAAAACTGGCGACTCTGGCTTTCTTCTCTGTTATTCACCCGGTCTTGTGCATAATACAAAAGTCGTTGTGCCCCAAAGGTGTTAATACTGAACGGCTTATTGTATCGCTGCCAGGCTTGTTGTCCTAAGCGATAGCGCACATTTTCAATTCCCGAAGACGCATCCTGGCTATCCAGTACGATTTCCGTACGATTACTGATATATAATCGTTCACCATCAAAATACTGAGGACCACGAAAAGCGAGTGTGGTTTTTGGCGGATTAACGTCCACGATGAAATTAAGGGTAGATCGTGATGTCATATTATCCAAAAGATCGGAGGCAAAAAATGTGACGCTATGGCGTCCGTTTGATTTTGGCACAATTAAAGCTTCATTGTATTTTACGGGTGCTGCGTTGTCCAATCCTGCCATGATGGCCTTTACATCACTGGTCGGATCATTGGCCGAGAGTACGATTTTCGCTCTGCCGGAAACAAAAGTCTGATCTTTTGATTCATACAGGTCACCAGCAAACTGAAGTGTAACCGACGGGCGGTCGGGATCATAGTAAAATTCGAATGTACGCATCTGTTCTGTGTTTCCGACAAAATCGACGGCATAATATTTCAGGATATGTCGGCCGGGACTTAATCGTTCAAAACGGGATCCGGTGAGGTCGCCCGAATAAGTTTCCTTTTCCTCTTCATCAAAAGAAAAATATATGCGATTAACTCCCGATAAATAATCGGTTGCCGTAAGTGTAATAATTGATTGCACAGCTAGTGTATTGCCATAGTATATACCGCCCACTGAGAGCCGCGTTCGGGGAGGCGACGTGTCTACAGTAAATGCATACTTTTGCACTTTTTCTGCATTGCCCACACTGTCTACCGAGTAATAACGAAACTCGTAATCTTTTTCCCTGTCAAAAAGCGTAATCCGTCCTTTATAGGTGCTGAATTCGGAACCATCAACAGAGTAAAAGGTCTTTGCCAAGCCGGAAATAACCTGCGTATTTTCATCAGCCGCATTCAAAATCACCGTTAATCCAGGACTGTAAAACAACACATCTTTTTGGGTGGATTGCTGAGCACCCTCGAATTGTGCCGTCGTTTTGGGGGCAGTTCCATCGATGGGAATGAGAAACTTTGCTTCTTTTCCAAGCAAACGCATGGTCATCTGATTACGCCCCTGGTTGTCGAAATATAAAGGTTTGGTATCCTTTGTTACCACTGTATTCAAATCGATCATGAAAGATTCCGCTGTTTCCTCAGGTCCTGTCGCAATACGTAAATAAAACGGCAATTCTGTTGAGCCGACAAGGTCGGTAGATTCCCTTTCCTGCCACAATTTAGGATGTGTTGAAGGAGGTACGGATGTTACAGGCCTCCGAGGTGAATTATCAACGCGTAAAAACACAGAGTGTTCCGGTTCGATATTATTAACACGATCAATTGCTAAATACTTGAACCGATACAGGCCCTCATCATTGAGTGAAAAGGATTCCTGATATGCTATTTCCGCTTTATCATTTAGACTGTAACGAATCTCCCTGACACCCGATTCCATATCAATGGCCCCCAAAACAATACGGGTCGCATTATTAATCAGAATTGTGTCTCCAAGGCTCAGAACGGATCCCGTCAAATCGTGCATCGATTCAGGCGGTGTTTGGTCCACATAAATTTTTCGGTTCATCGTTACAGATTGATTCCCCACCGAATCTCGGCCTGAGTAGTATATCTGTTTGAGTCCGGTTTGCCGGGTCAGATCAATCGGCTGGTGGTATAACTGTTGTTCAGATGTATCAATGTTGTAGTATATTTCCGCAAGCCCCGCACCTCGATCAGTACCTGTGATATGTATAGAGGATGTACCTGAGACAAAAGTTGTCGTTTCATCGTTATACACATCCCCGGCAATTCTATATTCCAGATCAGGCGGCGTTTTATCCAGGTAAAACGGCCAGACTTGTTTTTCCTCTTGGTTGGCAACGTTATCCACTGTATAATAAGAAAGTATATGTTCACCATCCGACAGTTCCTGTACAGCCAACTCCTCCTGATATATTTGTTCTTTTTCGTCGTCCAATGTATAGAAAATTTCTTTCACACCTGAAAGTGAATCAGTGCTGACAAGCTGGACAAGTGCCTGTGGTGATAGTATGTTTTGTTTGTGATCACCTGTGATACGCCGCAACGTGCTTGGGGCGGTCACATCGACTGTAAACGCCGTCTCTTCTACCTTGGTGACATTTCCGACATTATCAGCCGCATAAAAACGCAGCATAAAATGACCGTTTCGAGTCAAATTCAAATCGGTGTTCGAGAAGGATTTAAACTCTCCCTCATTAACCGAAATAAAAGTGCCCTGAACACCGGAGAGTGTATCGCTGCTTTCCAAATTAAATAAAAGTCCCGATCCATAATAGGCCAGAGTTTCCGAATTGTATTTTGCTGCTTTTTCAAACAGGACATTTATTACAGGTGGCGTACCATCGGCCCAGAGGTCTATGGTCGCATTTTTATTTGAGCCATCCGGAAATTTGAGAATCGCACCGGATATTTGAACTATATTTTTCCCTTCAGAGAGAAATAACTTGACGGGCTGAGTACCGCCGTCGGCCAGCAATTGCCCTGCTTCATCAGGTGAGGTGGATAACTGCAGGAAAAGCGGCAGACTTTGTGCAACAAAGAGTCTGCCATCTGATTTTCTATAGAATCCTTTTGGAAACTTTTGTAAAAGTGTAGAGTCGGACTCTTGCGCCCATGCGCTTCCCACTCCAAGTAAACAGAGAATCAACACGACCATCTTGCACGTTTTCATAAAAAACCCACCATACTGTGTGGTTATTAAAGCGGCTACTTTTAATTAGGGAAAATACTCTTTGGTTTTTTCATTAATTCGGCCAACAAAATATTCCACTTGATGATATAGCAATACGAGATTTATGATTTGGTGCTTTTCTTTCAGTGCTCCCTTCGAGCCGATATATGTTATCCCGGATTATTTCAGTTATATATCATATTATTTATTATCAACTTCAGGCTCTTGTCAAACCAAAGAGGGTATACATTTTGTCAAATAAACTGTCTTACTCGGAATGGCACACCCTCTGGTAGCCATTTTTATGATGCCGGGACTTTCGTCATGAAAAGATTGTTTTTTAATGTGGCCATCCAAGTGTTAGAAATGTAATTTAAAAAAAATAAGAAAAAGCACAAGCATTAATGCCTATATTCACATTTTTTCTCTCCCATCGCTGACCCCAAAGCAATGAATACCGTATTTTTTATACTTACGAATATGTTACAAATTTTCAAGAAACAAAACAAGGAAAAAAATTACCATTTTAATAATTAAAATCGAGTATAAATAGGCATTTTCTTGAGGCTTG
>JAFGEC010000343.1 GCA_016931775.1 Candidatus Zhuqueibacterota bacterium
CTGTTCTTTGTAAACGTGAATAAGGTAGAGCTCCTTCGCTACTCCCGGTTTTACCTTTCCGGGGATCAGCACTACTATGAGCTCATCTGACTTCTCCTAAACCCAATTTGAACTTTCGCGTTACGCTTTATATCCAATCGTTTGGGATGGTCAGTCCCGGTAAAGGAGATCTCTTACGTTCACACAAAAACCGTTCGCAAACATGCAACTGTGTTGATTATTTTATCGCGATACCGGACTTTTGTTACAGCCCATTCCTCGACACACTTGCACCGGACGGTTTGCTGGTTATGACTTTTATTCGGCAAATTAGATCAAATGATTTTCCCTGCCATTTTCCCTTTACCGGATTTATGCCGCCGATTCCTGGAACCGTTAGCTGGAAGAACTCTTCAATCCACCGTCGGTCCTGCTGTCGGAAACAGCCCCATTTTTCCGTTCCGTTCCTCGCGCAAACCAGGTGAGCAGTGCGGCAATAACACCGGCCAACAGACCGATACACAGCCCCCAAAAACCCCAATTATTCCCCAGGGCGTCAACGGCGATAAACTCGATGATCCATCCGATCAGCGTTACTACACTACCAACACAACCTCCGTTGAAAATTGTAGCGAGCCTGCGTCGGACGCACATCGTAACAGGCATTGTGCGCGCAACAAACAGCAAAATCCCAAAAGTGACAGCCAAAATACAAATCCAACACCCAACAACTGTCAAATAATTTCGCTGAAAAGTATTACCTTCGATTCTGACGACAGATCGATTATGCGGCAAGTAACGAACGGTTATCTTTGCGCCCGTCTCGCATTCAGGAAACCATGCCGGACTCACCTCTTCACGGTTTTGACGGCGGTACGTGTCGCCTTTCGCTTGATAATCGTACACCACCAGATAGGTTGTTTCATCATCAACTTCCTTCTTGCACTGAATGATGGTGGCATCGGTTTGTACACCCCTGATTTGAAGCGCCAGCCATACACCCCATTCTCCTGCAGACTGGACGACCAGACCGAGCCCGATGACCCAAAAGGGAATGGCAAACAGGCCGAAGACACTCACCCCACGGATTTTTTTCCAATATGCATCGTTCCGGTACATGCAGTTACCCCAAAAAACGGCCTAACAGGTTTTCTTGCCGGCGGCAACGAAAAAACGTCCCGCTGAAAAAATTACATCACCTTAGCAGACAGGTACACTTTCAGTATTATGAACCGGGACAAGGTATGGCTTGCCGCAGGTAAAATGCGGATATATGAATTTTTACAACTTGCCGTTCGTCAACGAAACCGACGCATCCAGCTCGAACAACAGGTTGGCCCGGCACACATCGGCAACCACAAAAACAGCCGGCATGTCCTCAAGGCCCTTCTCGGCAGCGATTTTTTTGTATAATTCGATATCCTGCGGTTTTTTCAAAAACACAGTTGCATCGCAGATGTCCTCAAGTCCCGCACCCTCTGCAGCCACAAGCGCATCGACCACGTCGATGGTTTTCTGAATTTGTGCCCGGGTATCGCCGATATACACCGTTGCCCCGGTATCGTCGATGGATGCGGTGCCCGACACCAGTACATGGGTATTTAGGCGTTCGCGAATGCTCATAGCCCGGGAAAAAGCGGAACCATACCGAAAAGCGGATTTCTGTTTTAAACCGTGCGCGACTTCAATGATCAGGTCATCCTGCGGATCCCGGACGATTGCGAAAACATCACACACACCGGCTGCATCCATGGGATTTTTTCCCTCGATTCCAGTGCTTGCCGGCATGTAAATGTTCTCCGCAACCTTGTGTTCAACATCGTTGGTAAAGAGTCCCAATTCCTTAAATTTTGCCGTCCGTACCTTGTTAAAGGCATCGTACCAGTCCAGTATATCCGCCAGATATATCCATGTGCGTACAACGTTTTTAAAATCGGCACCCTCCCTTTCGAGGCAGGATTGTATATTATCGAACATGCGCGCCGTTTGTGCTTCACGGGAGTTATCGGCGCCGGGTTCCTGTATCCGGCCGTTTATATTGTGCAGTATGATATATTTGGTCCCGTTTATCTGCCAGGCACGGCCGCAGGATTTACTGTCGTCATATATAGTCCATATTTTTTCCACTTGCGCATCGATTGTAACGGCCCTGATTTGCAGGCCGGCAAATCCTCTCCCCCACCAGGGATGGCCTTCCACCCAGGTAAAGGGTTGTACATTTGCATCGATCAGGATATTCTCACGTATGTCACTGACGGATTTATATAATTCTCTACTGCCAAACAACCGTTCGTGCACGATTTCAGCATGCCTTTCCTTTAATATGTCGGAAATCCGCGAATAGATTTGCCGGCTCTTTTCCTTCGCATCCGCCTGGTCATCCGATACCGACGCGATAATATGTATCTGATTGCGACCATTTACCGTAATATAAATCGTATAGCCGTCATAGCGCTCAATCGTGCGTTTGTCCATCAGGAGTCCTTTCAAAGATAATAAAATCCAAACTCATCGCCTTTGTGTTACGTTCTGGTATGGTGATTCTTCATTGGATTGGCGGGGTTTCACATTCGGATCCAGCTTTGCGAGTCTCGTCTCCCGATTATTAAAAGCGGTTTTTGCCAACTCACGCGGTCCGGGTTTTACACTGTCTTTCATCAATTCAGGTACATTATAAGTCATGATATAGGTTCGATAAAATTCCGGGTCCTTTTGCGGCATCACAAACGGCTTGTGCGCCCGGCCGTTATCATCGAAATAACTGAAATAGGGACGAGCCGCAAAACCGTTGCGCCTTTTGCTGCTGAACACAAACCAGCGGCCGTTGCTGGACCATGTATGGTAACTGTCCGTTTCGTCACTATTGATATCCAGTCGCCTGTTGGTCCCGGTTTGCAGATCGTATAAATACAGGTCGCTGCTTTTTAGATAAATAGGGAAATTACCGTAATCGGATATACAGATCAACACATACCGGCCGTCGGGGGATACACGGGGAATATTAACGCTTTTTCCGGTTTCGGATGCGGAAATCAGGGTTTCCAGCTCTCCCCAATCACCGGTTTTTGGATTATAGGGAATTCGTACAAGATCGTATAAAATTTTGCTGTACGCCAGATCTTCACTGCCGCTTTCCGTGATATACAAATAGTTTTCCATTGCCGGCGCGCTGCAAAAATACAGCCAGCAGCCGTCGGGTGACCACCAGGGAAAGTTTTCCATTCTGCCGATATCGGATATTGCAGGTGTCGTGGTAACCGTATTGCTGGGGATATCGTATACAATGATATCCGAAGAGCGGTCCAGCACATCGCGGGGTTCACCGGTATTGTGATAAAACATGGTCAGATTGTTTACGGAAAACGCGATGCGTTCTTCCGTTGGATGCCAGGCAGGATAGGCACCGGCCCGGTTGAAATCCGTCTTTGTATTCACCTTTACAGGTTTTCCGTCATGGACAATCAACGTCCCGGATGCTTTACCGCCGCGCAAGTGCAGCACCATATTGTCGGGATTCTGATTCTGAAAATTATGGCAGTTCATACAGTTGCCGTCGGTCACCCGGTTGGGCAGAATCGGTTTTTCCGTAAAGGACTCTAAATGCCGCTGATAGATACCCAGTTTGGTCCAGGTATTATAAGCCGGATTGATCAAACGGTACGCCAGCCAGGCATCGATGTTCTCCGGGGCAATATGGTTCGTGATCGGTTTATATTGCGTCCATGTTTTACTATTCCCGCGCACGAGAACCTGGATAGTAAAATCCCTGTCTTTGTTTTGAGCCAGCAGGCGCCGCCATTTTTTAATGGGAATTCTGATTGCCGGTTTTGATGAATAAATTTGAATACCGTTATCGGTACCGGCGGCGATCTTGACAAGATAACCGCTTCCGGGTTCGAGAACCTTAAAATTCAACGGCGCGATATTGGGCGGAATCACCACACCGGAATAGTCCGGATCGATACGCGGTAA
>JAFGEC010000344.1 GCA_016931775.1 Candidatus Zhuqueibacterota bacterium
ATTTACAGGATATATTTTACCTTTGTATTTTGCCAGCGATGGAGTAAAAATATCGGTAGGCTTGTCATCAAATCCCATCATGCCCATATTGCCGTAATGGTTGTAATACTGCATGTCCGGCCCATAAAAAGTCCACAGGTGTTTTCCCTTGCTTGGAATTTTTGTGCCGGGATTAAACACATCGCCCGCCTGCACCTGCGCGGCTTTGACAGTGCGCTGCGGAATGTGGCAGGTCTGGCAGGCAATACTCTCCAGATGCAGCGGCGGCAGCCACGCGTGTTTGGCAACCGGCGCGCCGAGATGTCCGTTGGTATGGCAATAATTGCAGTCCAGCATGGTGTTATCCAGATCATTACGCACCAGTCCACCCGGATCGTCGCCCTTGGCGATCTGGTGCATTTCTTTTTTTTTGATGCGGCTATCCAGCGCCTTCGAACCGGCGGGATGGCAATCCACACATTTAAGCCCCGCGCGGAAATGCACATCCGTACGTGACGAAAAGTTGGCGCCGCGTTTTTTCCATCCCGGCTGTGCGTGGCAATTCGTACACGCCTCATTCCGGGGCTCCCGCACGATACGCGGCGAGATTTTACCCTCCGCATTAAATGCGGATAAATTATACTCAACTTTTACGGGAGTGCCGTTCTGAATTGAACCGGATACGACCGCCCAAGTGGACGCGGCTGTCGGCGCCCAGCGAAAATTTAAATCTCCAAGCTGCTTTTTTCGTTCGCCAAAATTGTACTCCGGTTGATGGCAGATCATGCAGTCCGCTTCCAAGACACCCGTTTCACTCCAGCGTGCTTGATAATAATCGCCGTCAAA
The DNA here is from genome assembly GCA_016931775.1 of Candidatus Zhuqueibacterota bacterium. GTDB lineage: Bacteria > Zhuqueibacterota > Zhuqueibacteria > Residuimicrobiales > JAFGEC01 > JAFGEC01. Next base: position 826 of record JAFGEC010000344.1, read on the forward strand.
ATTATTCTCCCCACCCGGGGTGTAACCGGCTTGCTGCTGAAACTCGTCGTAGCGAAAACCGGCACGGTCATATTCTGCCGAACCGCCACCGGGATGGCAACCGCCGCATCCGGCGGTGATAAAGCTGAACGACGTCATGTCCATCTCTTTGGGCGAGTTATTCTCCTTTGCCGACAAATAGCGATACAACGGCGCCGGTGAGCACCACGAACCGCCGTAATTTCCGGGTGACGACACCCATTGACACCGTTCCGATTGCGCCGCTATTGGTTCCTCGCCTGCGCCCTGGGTAAAGTGATAACCCTGCGTGATCAGCTCGTAATCATGACATCCTGCCGCTCCGCACGTCTGTTTGGGTGAATAGGGCTTGTCCGCATTCAAACCCTGAACCGGATTGATAATAGTGCCCGCTTCATCCCGCAAAAAGAACGGCGGGCAAACCGCGTCGACAGATTTTTTTGCCTCAGTAAGCGCAGCAGCCTCTTTCGGTATCATCAAAACGTTGATGAGCGCCAGAAAACCTGTGACGATAAAAATCGAAAATTTCATATCTCCACCTTTTTCAATAAGGAAAATCAAGATTACCAATTAAAAGTGTCGAAAACAAAAAAACGGTAATGTTGTTCCTATCCATAATTATTCTGTTCAGGATAGTGTTCTGATCTGGTTCTTTATTTTAAGATAAACCATATACCGGACAGCAAAACAGCTATTTCGACTATTTTTATAAATACAGCTTGCTGCATTTTATCGACAATACGTTTTCCCAAATACGATCCGCCAATCATTATGGGGCCCAAAAGCAGACCGGCTGCCCATATAGGGCCTGACATAACGCTGAAACCCTGATATGAAGACAATTTTAAAATGTGCATAATGGCGGTACCCAACGCTTCGGTGCCGATAAAGGCGCCCTTGCTCAAGCCGAACGACAGATAGAAAGGCGCTAAAAACGGCCCGGCGCTGCCAACGATGCCGGAAATGACGGCAAATACAGCTCCGATCGGGATGAACCAGACGGATTTAAAGCCTTTCATTTTTGAGCTAAAAAAGTGACGTCCAACAGCAGATGCAATAAGGAAGACACCCAATATTTTGAAAAGAGCGGCATCTTGAATCTTTGTAAACAGCCACGATCCGAGAACGGCACATGGAACGGCGCCCAATGAAAAATAAGCAACAACTTTAAATTGAATTTGTTTTAGGTTTAAAACGACTCGGCTGAGATTGCCGATGAACTGGGCGACTGTATAAACGGGCACGGCGGCACGGACTCCAAATATCATGACGAGGACAGGCAGTAAAATCACGCCGCCGCCGGTGCCGGCAATTGCCGCAATCGTCGAGGCCATGAATGCGACAAAACTCAGCAATATCGCGTTTTCAATACCAATATTCATATCATGAGCTCAATTACGTTTTATATTGAAATCGTTGTTTCCAGAAAATACCAGCGCCCGTCCGGTGATGGTTGCTCCGAAATCCCAAGCATCGAATTGCTTTTTCATCCAAAAACCAAAGCTATGTGATGTCAGATCACCCATACCGCTTTCGCTCTGGGTTTTTCCACGCCGTTCGTTTTAAAAACATAAAAAAGATCAAAAATTTGTCAATGCGCATGAATGGTATAAGACCTCATCAGTTTCCGGCCGACCTTACATGAATAAGCGCCGCTGTTGGATGCGCCCGAACAGGCAAGAATTATTATATTATTTTTTTTCATTCCATCAGCCTCCACAGCATGTCGAAAAATCAGAACTTGATTGCTTTAACTTTTGATTGTAAAATGAATAAAAGTCCTCTTTGATCTCATCCCGAATACGCCGAAATTCCGCCAACACTTCTTCCTCCGTGCCCACCGCATCCGCCGGATCCTCAAAACCGATGTGCAACTGTTCTATCACATCGCCCAAAAACATCGGACACGTTTCTTTGGCGTTATCGCACACCGTGATCACATAATCAAACGATTGATCCAGATATTTTTCAACATTCTCAGGGTTTCCGCCTGAAATATCCACACCGACCTCTGCCATCACCTGTACCGCCTTTGGATGTACCTGCGACGACGGATTCGTCCCCGCCGAATACACATCAAGCTCGACATCAAACGATTTTAAAAATCCCTCCGCCATTTGACTGCGGCAGGAATTACCCGTGCATAAAACAAGTATTTTCTTTTTCATCGTTTTCCCTTCAATTGAAATGATCACATCCTGTCAAAGCGCGCCAAAAATAAGCCCTGCCACAGTGGCCATGATGACTACCAGAATCACAAATACAACCGTCTTCTTCGTCCCCATTACACTGCGAATCACCAGCATGTTCGGCAGCGATAACGCCGGCCCTGCCAGTAATAATGCCAATGCCGGACCTTTACCCATGCCGTTGACGATCAAACCCTGTAAAATGGGTATCTCCGTCAAGGTCGCAAAATACATGAATGCGCCCACAATCGACGCGAAAAAATTTGCAAACAGCGAATTGCCACCCACCAGGCCGGAAATCCAGCCTGCGGGAATGATACCGCTGCCGCCCTCCGGCGATCCCAATAAAAATCCCGCAACTAATACACCGGCTGCCAGCAGCGGTAATATCTGCTTGGTAAAATCCCAGGTTGCCGCCATCCATTGCTGCGGTTCCCCCTCCGTGCGTGAAATCAGAATACTCGTCAACACCACTGCCGTCATAAACGGGATGACCGGATGCTCATGAAAGACCACTACCGCCACTGCTGTTAATCCAACGCTCAGCAGCACCGGAATCTTGTCCAACCTGAGAACGACCATTAATGATATGGCAAACAATATTCCGAAAAAACCTGTGATCCACCATTTAGACCGCCATAACCAAAACCAGAATCCCGTGCCGTCGGCCGGTTTACCCCAGTTCGCAAACACCAAAATCGCTACCAGCACAAAAAAATGAAACGCCGTCTGCCACAACGGCCGGCTTTGTTCGGTTTCAGGTATCACAAGCGACTCTTTTGATTTTTCTTCATTTCTGAAAAAGAACTCCATCAATAATCCGATGACAAGGCTGAAACCTACTGCGCCAATAACTCGTGCCAGTCCCAATTCCGGCCCCAGAATACGCGCCGTTAAAATAATCGCCAGAATATTGATTGCCGGCCCGCTATACAAAAACGCCACTGCTGGTCCCAGGCCCGCGCCGCGTTTATGAATGCTGGCAAATAACGGCAGTACGGTACATGAACATACGGCTAAAATCGTCCCGGATACGGATGCCATCGTATAGGCCGCCCACTTTTTCGCACCGGTGCCAAGGTACTTGATCACTGATGCCTGACTGATAAAGGCACTGATTACTCCTGCAATAAAAAAAGCCGGTATCAAACACAATATCACATGTTCGCGTGCATACCACCTCGCCAATGCCAAAGCCTCGTCTATGGCCTGATCAAACCGTGCCGTACCAACCGGTAAAAAATAGGCGAACAAAAAAAGTCCTGAAATCCACAACAGTTTCTTATGCTCTTCTTTCCAATTCATCGTAGCGGTTTCTCCTTCATTTCGCCATATACCGAAATGTCAAAGCCAAAAAATTTTACAACCTGCACAAAATATTCCGATCTACAAGATGGACTTGCTCGGCATCCTTACGATAGACATCATCGTCAAAACTCTTACTTTGTATAATCATCAACAGTGCGTACACCACATCGTCCGTACTTCGTTTGTTTAAATAATAATTTACCCATTTGTTGTCTTTAATTTCGTATATAAATCCCGACTTGCGTAAAATGGCCAGATGCTGCGATACCGTCGAATTCGCCAAATTAAGAATCTCACGTATCTCGCATACACACAACGGCCGTACCTCCAGCATCTTTAATATCCGCAACCGGTTCTTGTCCGCCAATGCTTTGAAAAGTTTCGATTTATTTCCCATCATATCCCTCATTTCGTTAATTAACGAAATATAACATTTTCTTACTAATTTGTCAAGTAATTTTCACATTCACCAATCCACTCAATACTCAAATCTCAATAGATTACGGCCGTATTACTCCCCGTTGGTCAGCCCGAACTCTTATTATTACCGGTACTGAACTAAAAGTATTAATCTGAAATATATCCCATTGGATTTAATTCCCACAAAAGAGGTCTGGATTTATCACGGATAAAAAAATATTCTTTCCA
>JAFGEC010000345.1 GCA_016931775.1 Candidatus Zhuqueibacterota bacterium
CGGACATTTGTTTAAGCCGTGATGTTCCAGACAATTGATATCCGACTCGACTGTTGTATGCAATCGGCGCAACGCTTTAAACTTTTTTTTTACTCAGTCAAGTTCCCCATATTAAGAAATTATTAAGTTTTCTTCCTTCAAGCAGGGCTGATTGCTTAATAGCAATTGACAAACGCCCGTACGATTTTGCACAGTTCATCGGATGTATGCGGTTTCTGCAGCCATCCGCATTGAAATGTATTTAATACATTTAAAAACCGTTCCTTCTGGTAACCGCTGGAGATAACAACCGGCATATCCGTTACAATATGCCGTATTTTTTTGACCAGTTCACCATCCTCACAACCACGCAGTGAGCCGTCGATCATAACCATTGCTATTTCACGATAGCGTTCCTGCAATTGCCGTAATCCCTCTTTAACCGACAGGGCCGTCAGCACATTGTACCCGGAGTGTGCGAGCACTGTTTTATTCACATCGATGATAACCTCATCATCATCCATTAACAAGACAGTGGTTTTGCTTTTTTCGGGTGTGTGCGCCGCTGATATCGATTTCTCGGCGGCCGGAAAAAAAAGCAAAATGCATGCACCGTCGCCGGATTTAATCTCCACACGACCCTTGTGCGCCTTGACAATGCCATACAGTGCGGCAAGCCCAAGACCACCGGTGCCACTGTCCGCTTTTGTGGTGGTAAATGGTGTAAATATCCGGTCGAAAATTTCGGGTGCAAAACCTTTGCCGTTATCCGCGATTTGCAAACATACGAATTTCCCTCCACCTGCCTCTTCGATCATCCTTGTGGATATTTCAATTCCGTGTGGTTTTGTGACCTCATCCAAAGCGTTTTGAAGACATATTTGCAGGGCGTGAGTGATTTGCTCCGGATCGCCGTATATGGCGGGTACTTTATCATCCAGACGTAAACGTATTTGTAAGCCGGTCGATCCTAATGTTGCCAGATATTTTTTGATCAGCCTGTTTAACTCGATATCCGTTTTTGCCGAGGATTCCATCCCGCCAAAATAAAAAAGCTGCCGGGCTGCAAAAAACACCTTGTCGATGATGTCCTGCAGTTTGGAATCCGGATCGGTTTCCGTTTTAAGTGCTCGACCAATTTCCTCCAATTTTTGAGCAAACCGTGTGCTCACGGGCCTTAAAACTTCAATCTGAGGCGGGGGTTCAATATCAATCATTTCTCGAACCACCTGTCCGTCTTTAAAATCTGCGGATGTCTTTTTCTCCCAGTCATGAAAACTCACAGAGATAAAAGATTTTCCGAGGATTTCATTACGCTTTAGGATTAAATAACTCTGTAAAATATTGCCGTGACGGTCGATGATTTGTACCGGCTTTTCCGTTTCACATTGCTCCTGAAACTTTTCCCGGATGCAATCGGTCGATTTTTGCCAGATCCCAAATGAAGAATCCATAAGCAAATGGACAAAATCCGTATCGAGCACAGATCTTACCGGAATGCCTGTTACTTCTTCAAGCATACGATTCCACACACAAATATAATTGTTATCGTCAACAACCATAAGGGGATAAGGAACACTGTCCAGAATTTGCACGATTCCCTTAAAAGCAAAATCGGAACGTGGTGCAGACTCGGTTTCTTTATTCTCCTCAGGTGCCGGTTCTGCTGAGGTTTTATCGAAATGCTCGGATTCCTGCTCCGGGGGAAACAGGGTGAATTGATATCCGGTGACATGGCGGTCTTCGTCGTAAAGGGTAAAAACTCGGACAAATACGCTGGTGGTGGTTCCGTCCTTGCGTTCCAACAGAATGATTGAATTATATTGTTTGTCTCGATCAATTTTATCCAATATCCGTTCCTGCTCTTCCGTATCCAGGATAAAATGACGGATAAAATCGAGTCCGACCATTTCATCCGGACTGTCAAAACCCAAAATGTCAAGAACCTCAGATGATGTGTCAATGATCTGGAAGGAGGGCGATGTGTATACGGCACCAATATCCTTATCCGTTTTATGCGTGCCGGGATCGTCCTTTCCCTGCATGTGATGTCTCCATTAAAAAAGTATCATATTCTTGATTTATTTCGACCGCCTTTTGGCATTACAAGTACGCCGGTGGTTTTATTTCGTATAAAAGTATATCATATCCTTGATCGCGCGACTGCAAACAGGGCAAAAATCCACCAGGCTTTTAGAAAACATGCGGCAATCAATAGCCGGGCGGTACAGACCGTGGGAAGCATACCCCGCACCTTCAAAGCATCCCACCACACCTGTTAAATTTTTGTTTTGTAATATTTCTTTCATTTTTTGGGCAATTTCCAAGCGAACGCTGTCATTGGCTGTTCGCCTGGCTTGATCAAGCGAATCATACTCTGCCTTTGCCCAGGGGGTGGGCACGGGCGTATCGCCGATTTGATCCTGCCATTTGAGTGGCTTTTGGGGTAATAACGCGGTAATATTCGGTTCCCAAGGTTCCACATCGGTCGGGTAAAATTCCGAATAGGCCACATCGGACGTATAGTATTCGTCACCCAGGCCTGTAAACAGGTGGCCGAACTCGTGAGTGAACACATATTCGGACCACCAGGCTGGGTCGGCTTCTTCCTTTCCCGTGTAGCAGGTGGCAATCCAGTTGTAAATTCCGCCGCCGCCGTACCTGGCGGAATTGGTTAAAATTACAATACAGTCGTAGGGCACGACTGAGGCGGCGTCGCGTATTGCCTTGTTATCAACCGGCAAAAGGTACCGGGGCGATCCGAATGTGTAATAACTGGTGCCCAAGGCGGTATCCCGCCAAATCCCTTCCCCGGGGAGATCAATCCCCGAATCCCTGGATATGGTTTCGACAAGCCATATATTAAAACACTCGCGGCAGGAAACATATGGTTCTATTTCAAACAGTGCTTTTGTATACTTTTGGGCGGATTTGCGAAAACTTTTCATTTCCTTTTTCGTATAACCGTCACCTAAAATGACCACATCCACCTTTCGAGCCGGATCGCCGTTGTACCGGAGAGCATAGGATTTGTAATTTTCACACTTTTTCTCTTTATTGATGCTTTGTGAATGAGGATCTATCACCATTGAAAAAACTGTATAAAATTGATTTTTTCTGTCTCTTGCTTCGATATCGAGATGCACGGATTTCCTTGGAAAAGGGAATCGAACGGTTTCGTGCATGGTGTACATTTGTTCGGATTGGGCTTCTTCAGTCGTTTTCCATTCGCTGAACATGGTACAGTATCCGCGTGAAAATAAAAGCTGGTTGGTATCCGGATCGTAAACACGCACGTAATGTCCGCCCAGGTTTGACGAATCGATCAGGCTTTTTCGGTTACCCGACCATTCACCTTCCTGGTATATTCTGTCCAGGCTATAAAATTCCTGGCTGGCATTACCGGTAACAAAATAATCCACTCGCATGGTAAAATCGGTAAAAAAGTCCTCACAGGGTGCGGAGGTCAATCCAATGCTCGGAAAAATCAAAATCGCGAAAAATTTTACGAATGTGGACATAATAGGCCTTTTTTTGAATGGTAAAGACGAAATATTTAAATCCGCTTCGCCAGTATCTCTTTGAGCAGGTACGGCAGCGGTGGTTCCAATCCAATTTTCTTGAGCCGCCTGTTTTGCTGAAAAATTTGAAAAGGGCAATCATCCATAACCACGCGGCCTTTGTGAAAAATAATCAAACGTTGCATTTGATCGGCCTCCTCAGGAAACTGAGTAATAAATATTGTCGTAATCGGAGGCTTTTGTTTCTCCTTGTGTAAATCGCCGATGATTCGAAGTATGTCTTTTCGACCGCGCGGATCCAGCAATGATGTCGGCTCATCCAGAATAAGATATCGGGGTTGCATTGCCAGAACCGACGCCAGAGCCAGTTTTTGTTTTTCTCCGCCGGATAATGCGTGGGGTGTATGTTTTTTATACCGCTCCAGATCGAATTTTAGCAGCATTTTCCCGACGATTTGGTGCATATCTTCAAAAGGCACACCAAGATTTTCCAGTCCAAATGCAATTTCTCTTTCCACGGTCGCGGAAACGATCTGATTGTCGGGATTTTGAAATACCATGCCGACCTGTTTCCGAATCGCCAGAATATCAGAATTGTCAGCGGTTGAGAGTCCTTCCACAACAACGGTTCCACGCGACGGCAGCAGTAATCCGTTTAAACAGCGGGCAAAAGTGGTTTTCCCCGATCCGTTTGAGCCCATAATGGCTATGGATTCGCCCTCGTGAATGTCAAGAGAAATATCCTGCAGGACATCCCTGGTATATTTAAACCACAGGTTACGCACTTTAATCATGGCCGATCCGACAATTTGATCGATTGTTTTTGCACATAAAAATCAATCTGTCATTCACCCATGATCTGCATGACGATGTCACGCTGGCGTGCCCGGTTATCAAAATCAATCACCACGATTTGCTGCCAGGTTCCCAGCAGCATTCTCCCGTCTTTAAACGGTACAACCAATGATGCGCCAAGAAGTGCCGCCCGGACATGGGAGTACCCGTTTCCGTCGCCCCATGTGGCGTTATGATAATAATGCTGTCCCATAGGGGCGATTTTCTCAAAAGCAAGCGGAATATCCTGTATCAGTCCCGGTTCGTACTCGATAGTGGTTATGCCGGCCGTTGAACCGGATGCAAAAAAAGTCACTGTACCGTTTGAGAGTTCGGATTGTTCCAGTAATGTCGAAGCCCGGTGTGTGATATCAATGATATCCGTTTTTCCCTCACTGGATATGTGTATGTTTTCTGTCCTGACTTTCATTCGATTTCCCATAAAAGTTGAGGATTGATTTCAATGTACTCCAAAAGGTTTTGAACGCGGCTTTTAATATCCGCGGCTGAAATTTGTTTTAGACGTTGCACGCCAAAGGCCTCAACACAAAAAGAGGCAAAAGCTGTCGCAACCATGACGGCCTGCCGTAGAACAGTGTTATTCACACTGCCCACTTGTGCCAGATATCCCATAAAACCACCGGCAAAAGTGTCTCCTGCGCCAGTCGGATCATATAAATTCTCTACGGGATAGGCCGGGCAGAAAAAATAATTGTCATTATGAACCAGGATGGATCCGTGTTCGCCCTTTTTAATAATCAGTGTTTTGGGCCCCATTGCCTGTATTTTTCGTGCACCGGTAAACAGGTTGTCCGTTTCGGCCAGTTGTTTGACCTCGGAATCGTTTATTATCATAGCGTCGACCTTGGATATGGTTTGCTTGAGTGCAGGCAATGTGCCTGAAATCCAATAGTTCATTGTGTCCATGGCGATAAATTTTGACTTTACTTGCCTGATAACGTTGTGTTGTAATTCGGGACCGATGTTGGCAAGAAAAGTAAAATCGGTCTCTTTGTACGCATCGGGCAGCACGGGATTAAAAGTTTCAAAAACATTCAGATGCGTATAGATGGTTTCCCGGTCATTCATGTTTTCCAGGTAG
>JAFGEC010000346.1 GCA_016931775.1 Candidatus Zhuqueibacterota bacterium
ATGACGATGACGACGACGAAATCGCCAGTAATAAAAACTACGAAGACACTGCCATGTCCTACGGCGGCGGCGGCGGTCTTTTGTTCAGGGTGTGGGAAAATACAAGCAGTGATTCACCACCGGCAACGGTTTTTATCGACATCGGCGTACGTTACATCCTGGGCGGTGAAGCAACTTATTTAAAAGAAGGCGATATTCACCGTACAAAAACAAAGGTCACTTATACACCCAGCGAATCAACCACCGATCTGCTCCTGATAAACATTGGGGTGTCGTTCAGTTTTAATGCGCAATAGTTTTTAAATCGGTTGATTAACGGGGGAATTCGCCTTACTGAGGACTGTTAAGCTAAAGGGGTACGTCATGAAACATAAAATTATTATCTTATTGTTCATCCCTGTTTTGTTCTGTGCCGCCAAAACCGGCACCATCACCGGCCGGGTCACCGACAAAGAAACGACCCAGCCGCTGACAGGCGTTAATATTTTACTTGTGGGCACATCATTGGGTGCGGCCACGGACAGTTTGGGGAACTATAAAATTGAAAACGTACCCGCCGGTGTTTACGACCTCAAATTCCAGATGATCGGATATCGTGCAATACTGGTCACGGGGGTAAAGGTGAAGGCTAAAAAGACTGTAAAAATGTCAGCTCAAATGTCGCCTTCTGTACTCGATGCTTCGGAAATGGAGGTCATCGGTAAACGCCCCCGGCCCATGAAGCGTGAAAAAACCTTGGCAGAGGTATCATACATGATGGCCATTGAATCCGAATTACAACCGGATTTCAACACCGAAGAATACAGCAAAATAACCGAAAGCGGTTTTTTTGAGGTTTTAAAAAATCCGCTTTCCACCTTTGCCGCCGATGTGGATGCCGCATCCTATGCCAACGCCCGGCGGTTTATTTTGCAGGATCAGCTGCCGTACAAGGATGTCATCCGCACCGAAGAGTTTGTCAATTATTTCAACTATTCCTATCCGCAGCCGCAAAAAGAACATCCCCTTTCCATAACGCTGGAGTATTCGACATGCCCGTGGGAACCGGAACACCACCTTGTTCATATCGGTATCAAGGGCAAGGAACTCTCGGAATCCGAGCGCGGACCGTCGAACCTGGTTTTTTTACTGGATGTTTCCGGATCCATGAACGATCCCAAAAAGTTACCGCTGTTGAAAAAGGCGTTTAATTTACTTGTGGACAAACTCGGTCCAAGCGACAGAGTTGCTATTGTCGTCTATGCCGGAGCCGCCGGTCTTGTTTTACCTTCGACACCTGCATCCGAAAAAGCAACCGTCAAGAGTGCGATCGAGGGGCTCAATGCCGGCGGATCTACAGCTGGTGGCCAGGGAATTCAATTGGCGTATAAAGTTGCGAAAGAAAATTTTATCAAAGACGGCAACAATCGTGTCATCCTGGCGACGGACGGTGACTTTAACGTCGGTATATCCAGCACGTCGGAATTGGTCCGCACGGTGGAAGAAAAACGCGACCTCGGTATTTTTTTAACCGTTTTGGGATTTGGTATGGGCAATTACAAGGACGACCGGTTGCAGGAGCTGGCCGACCGGGGTAACGGCAATCATGCTTATATCGATAATATTATGGAAGCCCAAAAAGTGCTCGTGAATGATCTGACGGCAACACTGTTCACTATTGCCAAGGATGTGAAAATACAGGTGGAATTTAATCCGACAAAAGTCTTTTCATACCGTTTGATCGGTTATGAAAACCGTAAACTGGCCGATAAGGATTTTGAAGACGACACCAAGGATGCCGGTGAAGTCGGGGCAGGTCATACGGTAACGGCATTATACGAACTGGTTCCTGCAGACCCATCCGCCCCGGATCAAAAATATGACCTCAAATACCAGCAAACCACGGTAAAAAAAGACGCAGAGAAAACCGATGAGGTACTGACCGTTCGGATACGTTACAAAGCCCCGGATGGTAAAAAATCCACATCCATGTCCGAAATACTCACAGGTGAACCTCTGGAAATAAAAAGGACATCCGATAATTTCCGTTTTTCCGCTGTGGTCGCAGAGTTTGCCCATATTCTCCGGGATTCAGAGTACAAGGGCAGTGCTTCTCTTCAGCACGTTAAAGAAATGGCGAAAGGTGCAATGGGCGATGATCCGTTCGGTTACCGGAGGGAATTTTTAGACCTGGTGGAAAGAGTACAAATCCTGCTGGATTCTCAGAAATGAAACCAATCCAGGTACTAAAAACAGAATTGCCGGTTGAAAGCTAATGTCCCATGTTCACTTCTATCACCCGCCGCAGGAAAACGCCAGAATCCGGCGGTCGGCGCGCCGGATCAACCTTTTTACTGAGAGCGACCGCATATTGCCGCCGCTGGTCTACTGGAAAATATTAATGTCACATAATCCGGTAACCCTCTATTATATAAAAAGCCAAAAAAACTTAAAGAACGGAGAAACTATGGATTTGGTCAAAATGACATCGCCTTGCGGCCGGGATTGTTTTAATTGCCCCATCTTCCTTTCAAAAGACGATCCCCGAAAGGTATTTAATTTGTGTCTGATTAAAAAAATGGGGCTGGAGAAATGGGCTGAAACAAAGGCGAATAAGGTGTTTGAGACATATTTCAAGGAAAAGTTGAAAATATAAAAATCGTACTTTATTGTTTTTTTAGTCTATTTTATATTAATATCAATATATCGCTTGTGGTCTGAAACTATGCCGAAATAGCAAAATAAAAATTTCAACCAATTTACGGATCATGATCATGAAACCCCAAAATACATCGCCCACTCCCCAGGCCGTTAGAGCCATCATTCAAAAACTCGATCCCTATCTGAAAAATCAGCTTTTACCGTTCTGGCTGAACAATTCCATCGACTGCCGGTACGGCGGTTTTTTAAGCTATTTTGACCGCAACGGCAAACCGACCGGTAAAACGGACAAAACGCTGATCTGCCAGTTACGCATGATTTTTACCATGGCCAGCGCACACAGGGCCGGATTGGGCGAAGGGAATTGTCTCCGGGCGGCCGAGCAGGGCGTCCGATTCGTCATCGATCACTTTTGGGACGAAAAATTCGGGGGCTGGTACTGGATAGCTGACCAACAGGGAAAACTATTAAATGACGGGAAAATAATGTACGGCCAGAGTTTTGGCGTGTACGCCATGGCCGAATACGCACTGGCCTCCGGCGATCCCCTCGCAAGTGAATATGCCCAAAAAACATTCGATACCATTCAACGTGCAGCAGCCGATGCCTATTCCGGCGGATATTGGGAGATGTTTTACAGGGATTGGTCCCATAAACCAGGTGGTGAATACGGAGGCGACCGTAAAACCCTCGACGTTCACATGCACCTGATGGAGGCCTATACCACATTATACGAACTGACAAAATTGCCGTCTCACCGTCACAAGCTGGAGGACATTTTTTCACTTTTAACCCACAAAATGTTGCATCCGGCTTACGGTACCGGTATGGCACAGTTCGACCGTTTTTTTGAACCTCTGCCGGCCATTCTGTTCCGGGATGTCTGGGGTTCCGACCGAACTGCTGAAGAGCAAGCCAGACCGGTCAATAATACAAATCATGGACATAATATCGAAATGGCCTGGCTGCTGAAACATGCACTGGATATCCTTCAACATGATCCGGCACCTTTCAAACCCATGTTAAAAAAGTTGACGGATCAAGCGTGCCACTATGGTGTGGATTGGGAATACGGCGGCATATACGTAGAAGGACCCGCTGATGGTCCCGCAACCCAGCTTCTCAAAGAGTTTTGGCAGCAGGCGGAAGCCATGACGGGATTTATAGATATGTATCTGTTATTCGGCGATTCCCATTACTGGCGGGCGTTTGAAAACCTGTTTACGTTCATATGGGAGAAAAATATCAATCACAGTGTTGGTGAATGGTACGCATTGCTGGAACGAAACGGCAGTGTAAAATGGGATTATTTAGGGCATGAGTGGAAAATCAGCTACCACACGGTTCGGGCAGTGATACAAACCCTGAAAAGGCTAAGAAAATTGGAGAAAAAGTTGGGGGAATAATCCAAATCCGACGGTTATTAGTGTCTACAGCACGATATGTATCTCTATAAAATCGGGATACCGGACGAATTTTCCATGGCAGCCAACCGGTGACATTTTAAAAATTAAATCTTTCTTGTTTTTAGCCACGGATCAACACGGATACGTAATTGTAAATACAATCTAAGGTACAAGGCATTTTTGATTCACTCAATAATGAGAGAGAAACATGAATTTACATATTTTGCTAATAAGCAAGATAAAGCTCCGTTTATTAATAATCTGTGCTGATCCGTGTCGATCCGTGGCTAAAATAATAAAACAGAATCGTAACCATTAATAATAATATCATTAAAGCTAAATTAGGTTGACGGCCATACGCAACGCGGGATTGATCCTGTCTGACTTTATAAATTGAGCACAGGTAAAAAATTTCAACTGAAAACTTGACTCCAAATGCCATCCCAACTTTACATCTGCTCATTAATCACCCCAACCAAATCCCTTAAATCCTGTAAAACACCCTTTGCGGCGGAAAAATCCTGTCCGGCGGTAAAATTATTTTTTACGATATAACAATCGATCCCGGCAGCAACAGCCGATCTCAATCCACGTTCCGAATCTTCCACCACGATGGCCTCTTGAGCCATTGCGCCAAATTTTTCCAACGCCGCAAGATAAGGATCCGGATGGGGTTTGGTCCGTTCATAATCCCCCAGTGCCAGTATAAAATCCATATAATTTACGATCGAGCGGTTTCTATGAATAAAATTGAAATTTTCCCATGTTGATGTGGTAACAATAGCCATTCGCACTTTTGATACAAGAGCAGTTAACACATCCTCAACGCCGGGGATTTCTATCTTCTTGTTTGCAAGATATTCATAATATAAACGATTCCTGAGTTGCCGGAATTTTTCGACGTCTTCATCGGTATAACCGGCTTTTTTTACCAGCACCATGGCGCTCTCGCCATGCGCCTGCATGTCCAGGTATAGTTTTTTTGACAGATTGATTCCGATGCCTTTTAAAATGATTCTGGTTGCCTCAAAATACCACTTTTCCGTATCAACAAGCACCCCATCGTGGTCAAAAAGAATGTACTTTTTTCTAATCAATACACACCTTGCCCAGTGTCCATTTAAAACCGGTATTGTCGTATACAAGCTCAAAAGAACCCGAATCTTTTGTGGCCACATGAAAATGATAGATTTTAGACCGGCCTTTGATATCGCTCCATACGCCGTTGACATGCATCACTTTGTACGCACGGTCACGCCAGCGGAAACGTAGCGGACGCATTCGTTGACCGTCAAAATACGAAATGACCTCCACGGGTTCATTAATCTCCTCAAACGTCATAACACCTCACATCCCAAACACTGTTATTATGTACACCTATTTTACAACTTTTTTTCCAAAAAAGCAAGAAAATCTTATTTTTCAACCATAATTCTATAAAAAAAATGGGGGTAAAGGATATTTAAATCCAAATTGCCCGGCTAAAATCTCTGTACGTCCGCAGCCTTGCGCGAAATTGCAAAAATCATACTGACACGTGAAAGCCTAGTTGATCGTTTCGGTATATTTATCAATATAAAAAAATTTTAATGGCCGAGAGAAGAGATATTCCGCCCCTACAGGGCGGCTATATACTCGGTTTAAGGGCTATAGATATATTGCCCCTGACAGGTCAAATAGTTGATAATCAAGTGCTTAATATACCGGCTTGATTTGTATAATGTATACAAGAGTGTCCCGGAGGGACATGATATCTAAAGATTGATATTGAAATAAAGGTACCGCCCTGTAGGGGCGGAATATTGGAGAATGCGCCAAGGAAAAATCCTTCGCATATAGGAGCGTAATTCTGGACTTTTGCTACAGCCCCATCCCCCCAGTTACTCACATATTACGTCAAGTTCACAAAATTTTCTTGATTATCCTGCCGTCGTTTTCTATATTGATATGATTGTTTTCCACAAATCGTCCGAACCACTAAAGAGGCCCTTTTGGTTTTTGGCACAAAAAAAATTTTGCTGGCCGCCATGCTGGCGGCGATGGCTGTAGCTGTGGGATATCTGTTTCTTCCGGTTCCGAACCTGGAGCTGGTCACGGCTGTTATTTTTATAGCAGGATATATTCTGGGCCCCTCTTTGGGACTGGTGGTCGGCCTGGTTGCGGAACTGATGTTTTCGCTGTTCAATCCATATGGCGTCGCCGCCCCGCCGCTGCTGATCGCACAGGTGACAAGCATGGGAGTGACCGGATGGGCCGGAGGTGCCTTGAAAAAAATTCTGCCGCGGAATAACACCCTGTTCCGGTTGGTTGTACTGGGTGTTTGCGGTTTGATTTTAACATTGTTGTTCGACACGCTGACCACCTTGAGTTTTGTGCTGTTTATATCGGGTGTAAACTCTATTAAAGTGTGGTCTGCTTTTATCGCCGGAATGGGTTTTTATATATTGCATATAATAAGTAACACGATGATTTTTATCACGGGCGTGCCGGCGATGCTGGTTTTTGTTGAGAAATGGAAAACTGAATCCCAATGATAAACAGACAATTATGTTTATTTCTCTTAATTATAATGGGCATGACGCCGGTAAAAAAAGCCGGATGGCTTTCGGTCTGCTGCCGGATTGCCCGGGCTGAAAAATTTACGTCTCCTGATTCCACAGGCTTCGGGCGAAAAAATCCGGATGAATTAAAAATCCATAACAATCCGGACAGTACAGAGGTGTTAAATTCGCCGGATCCGGATACTTTGCAGTCAAGTCCCACGGATTCGATACAGCACCATGTATCGGTTACGGCCGATTCGTTACCCGACTCCACAGCAACCACAGGGGCTGATTCACTCCGGACACCACCGGCGGATACACTGGGTATCCTGGACATGCTGATAAAAAAAGAACCTGTTATGCAGCGACTCAGTGCGGATTCTACGCTTTTCCAGGGTTCAATTTACGGTTCGTTTGCCGATATTTTGGATCAAATGCCGGCCGTTTTTATATTTCAGCGCGGCAGTGTTGGACAATTGGCCAATGGTTTCCTTTTCAGCGGCATCGGATCGAATTTTATTCTGGACTATGACGGCCTGATTCTGAACGATCCTTTGACCGGA
>JAFGEC010000347.1 GCA_016931775.1 Candidatus Zhuqueibacterota bacterium
AAACCTCAGTTACGGGTGGCACAGGATAGGTGCGACGCACCTCCATTTGCCAAATTTATATGATTTTAATATTTGTAAGGATGTCGATAGCCGGTGCGTCGCACCTTCCACCCATAACTGAGATATTACTAAACGGTTTTGTTCATTCTTGCACTTTACACTGTATTTTTATATATTCGATAATATCATGAGGATATTTTATGAGGACCATTTGTTTTGTACTGGTACTGACCGGTGTAATATTCGCCCTGGATAAACCCGCCGAGATCCTGTATCACTTTCCGTTACCGGACAGCCGGTATGTGTCCCGCCATACAACGATACTGCTCAGATTCCAAAAGTCCATTGATGTGCAGGACCACCATCTGGTCGGATTGTTCTCGATCAGGGGAACCCAAAACGGCGGATATAAAAAATCCGTCTTTTTTTCCGATGACCGTGAAACGATTATCTGTCAGCCGGACGATCCGTTTGTTCCGGGAGAAGTAGTTACCGTTACCATTACCAGTCCGTTGCTGGCTGCGGGCACATTTGAATATGAATTTACCGTGTCCTTCATGGATCGTGCCGTGCAGCGTGCCGTTTATGAGGATTTTCAATCAAAGGAATATCACGAAACACCGGCCGATGTGAAAACCGTCGGTCGGATCAAAACGATAAACGGCGTCACCGTGCCGGGTGATTTCCCCGATGTCTCGGTACTGGTCCAAAAGCAAGGTTCGGCACCGGGACGGTTGTTTCTCGGTGTCCGGCAATCTTATTTTATGATATTGGAGAACGACGGCACACCCTATTTTTACCGGAAATCCAATGATTTTTTGATGGATTTTAAAGTGGTGGCGAACGGACTGCTGTCGCGGACCGTTGACAACTGGGAAACAGGTGAAAAGTTTTACGTGACCATGGACCATCATTTTGAATATGTGGATACTTTTCGGATAAAACACGGCTATATTGCAGACCATCATGATTTCCAGTTGCTGCCCAACGGTCATTTTCTGATCATGGGCAACGATACCCAGATTTTCGATATGGGGAAAATCGTACAGGACGGTCGGCAGGACGCCCGGGTACTGGGGCATAATTTCCAGGAGCTCGATACCAACCACAATGTTGTGTTTGAATGGCGGGGATGGGATTATTTGCCCATTACCGATTCCTATGAGGATATTCAAGCAGAGTCATTTGATTACGCCCACATGAATTCCATTTCGCTGGACTATGACGGCCATTATCTGATTTCCTGCCGGAATCTCAGCCAATGCCTGAAAATCAACCGGGAAACCGGTGATATTATCTGGATCCTCGGCGGCAAGCGCAGCTCTTTTAAGTTTACCGGTCAGGATGACGGGAATTCCTACCAGCATATGTTCCGCGCCGTGCCTGACAAATTCGGTTTTTATACATTGTTCGATAACGGTAACGATCATTCACCGCCTTATTCGCGGGCGGTGGAATATAAACTGGATACTGAAAAAAATACCGCAGAAAAAGTGTGGGATTTTCGGCATCCGAACAGGTATTATACGGCATGGCTGGGAAGTGTTCAGCGCCTGAATGACGGTAATACTTTGATTAATTGGATCGGACAAGGAAGACCTTTTGCAACCGAGGTGACGCCGAACGGAGAAACCGTTTACGAAGCCAGATGTTTTGATTGTGATGCCGTATACCGGACTTTTCGATTTGATTGGAGCGGAACTGCCCTGCGTCCCTATTTAATTTTAAATCCGGGACCCGATAAATTGACGTTGATCTTTAATAAATTCGGTGACGAAAATGTGAATTATTACCGCATTTTTACCGGCCTCGATCCGCAAAACATGACGGTTTCAGACACCACACGGTTTACCTTTTATGATGTTGAAGATTTACAAAACAATCAGAGGCATTATTTTGCGGTGACGGCTGTGGACATTAACGGAACCGAAAGTTTACCATCGAATGTGGAGAATGTTTATATCAACAGACGGATCCCCGGAGAAAATATCGTCAGGAACGGTGATTTTTCCGTAAATTTACAGAGCTGGTCAGTGGTTTTGAGCGGCAGCGCCCAGGCCCGCGTTGAGGTCGTGGATGGGGTCTTTTATTGCGACATTGAAAATTCCGGCGCCAATTTTTATGATATTCAGCTCTTGCAGCATAATATTCCGGTCTATAAAAATGAAAAATATATTTTTGAATTTGATGCCTGGGCGGAATCGCCGCGCGCCATCGAAGCCAAAGTGGCAAAACAGGATGATCCCAATTCCAATTACGGTCAAATCGGTCCGACCCAGTTGACAACCCGCCGGAAAACCTTTCAATATGGCTTTACCATGCGGGAACAAACGGATTCGGAGGCGGGAATTGTTATTAACTGCGGCCGGGATGCCGGCGACGTTTATATCGATAATGTATCGTTAAAAATCGATGCGCCTGACCGGATCGAACAAGAAACAAATGATCCGCCTGAAAAATTTACTCTGGCACAGAATTATCCCAATCCGTTCAATCCACAAACATCTATCGGATTTTTCATCGCAAAATCAGGGCGTGTATCGTTGGCGGTTTACGACATCTCCGGACGGCTTGCGGCCACACTGATAGATGACCATCTTGCTGCAGGATGGCAGGACGTGATGTTTGACGCCGGCCGGTTCGCCAGCGGTGTATATTTTTACCGCCTGCAGGCGGGGGAGACGGTGCGTGTGAAAAAAATGTGTCTGTTGAGATAAACGTCAGCCGTTCAATGTCCAACCTTCCCGGTACTGTTTGCCCAGCAGATTCTCTCCTTCACTGCTGTTGGTAACCGTCCCGCTCACGGGATCGTAGTCGAGCTTTTTGCCCACACGGTACGCAACAAGTCCCAGCAGCATCATTTCGATCAGATTTCCGCTGTATTCAAAATCGCACGATGTCTTTTTATCGCCTTTACACGCATCGATCCATTCCTGCTGAAATCCGCCCATTGGCGGCAGGATTTTTTCTTTGGGGCGCCGGTTATAATAAGTCATATCCGCAGAATCGCCGAATGGAAACAGGATACGGTTTTGAAAGCCTGAGACGAGATACCCCTGGGAGCCTTTAAACAGGACACCGTGGCCGATTTTATTCAAATCGATTGTTTCGTGGGGTGATCCCGGCATGGCGCCGCCCTGGTACCAGATCACCGGAATTTCCTCCCGCCAGCTATTGGCCGGAATTGTAAATTTTGCCTTGAGTTCCACCGGTGTGACTTGTGGATTGTATTTATCGCCCTCGGCTTCGGCGGAAACCGGCAGCCCGGCGTCGATGACGTTCCATGCCAGCTCCATGGTATGACTGCCCATATCACCCACCTGACCGCTGCCGAAATCCCAGTACATATTCCATTGCAGACAGTTGGCTCCGGGCTGGCCGGAAAAATAGTCCGGATTGTAGGGGTGAAAGGGTGAGGGCCCGAGCCACAGGTCAAAATGCAGATGTTTCGGCGGTTCGCCCTTGGCGGGCAGGTATCCGTCGCGGCGAATTTGACGGTCGCCCCATGCATGAACGGCTTTGAGTTCGCCGATGGCACCGTCGTGAACCAGTTCTCTGACGCGGTTAAAATTTTCAAAGGCATGGCGCTGGGTTCCGCATTGGGTCGCCAGGCTGCCTTTGTGTTTTAAATACGTCTCGCGCACAAGTCTCGCCTCGTTAACCGTGTTGGCGAGCGGTTTTTCGCAATATACATGCAAACCGCGGTTCATCGCCCAGATAGAAACAAAGGCGTGAGTGTGATCCAGCGTGCAGCAGACCACGGCATCCAGATCCTTTTGTTCCAGGCATTTGCGCCAGTCAACATACCTTTTTGCTTTCGGAAACCGTTTGGCGGCGATATCGAGGTGTTTTTCGTTGATATCGCAGATGGCCGTCACGTTTTCCGCGCTCATCGTGTCATAATGTGCCGTGGCGCGTCCATAAGCACCGATGAGGGCGATGTTGAGCTTGTTGCTGGGGGCATTTTGGCCGGACAATACGCCGCTTGGCAATATCGTGAGACCTGCTCCGGCAGCGACCGTGCTGTGCAAAAAATGACGTCGTGTAAGGGATTGGTTTTTCATAAAAGCTCCCGGTTTATAATTATAATGGGTGGAATATGAAGAGATTTCAATAAAGTACAAAAATAGTACTAAAATTTCAAGTGGTAACAATTCAGGGTATCTTTAAAAATTTTATTTATATGATAAACATATCGAAATCATCATACTTTCTTCCATGCTTCAATATTATTTTTTTAACCTCGCGCAGCGGCTTGGAGATTAAAGCCGTAGCCGTCCAAGTTATTTAACTCAGACTTTTACAAAAAACCTGTTTTGATTTGTCCCTAAAAATTTCTATCTTTTTTTTATTCAAAACCGAGGTGAAAGATGAAAACTAAACTTTTTGTATATATTGCCCTTTTTCCCATATTGTTATCCGGACAGACGACAAGCAAAGAGATCACATCCAGCGCTCTCAAGGCCATTGGTGCTCCCAACAATCCGCGTGTGGAAATCGCCTGGAACCGGTACTATGATTATTCCGAACTGATCGAACTCAGCCGGCGGCTGGTCAAAGCGTTTCCGAAGCTGATTCGCATGCAGAGTATCGGCAAGTCCGTTAAAGGAAATGACCTGTGGGCACTCATCGTAACCAATACGGATGCCGGACCGGCGGAAGAAAAACCTGCCATGTACATTGACGGCAATATTCATTCCAATGAAATTCAAGGCGCCGAGGTTGCATTGTACACGGTATGGTACCTGGCGGAAAATTACGGTCAAAATGAATGGATTACAAGCCTGCTGGACCGGACAACCTTTTATGTTATTCCGACAATAAATCCCGATGCCCGTGATTATTTTATTCACCAGGGCAACACACCCCACTCACCGCGCACCGGACTTGCGCCACGCGACGATGACGGTGACGGATTGCTGGACGAGGACGGATTGGACGATCTGGACGGCGACGGATTCATCGTTCAAATGCGAAGGAAAAATCCTCATGGCCGCTGGCTGACAGATCCCGATGACAAACGAATGATGATTCATGCAAAACCGGACCAGCCCGGCGAGTTTGAATTACTGGGATGGGAGGGATTTGATAACGACGATGACGGATATGTCAATGAGGACGGTCCGGGATTTTACGATCCCAACCGTAATTGGGGATGGAAATGGGAACCCGCCAGTTTGCAGTGGGGGGCTGACCGTTATCCGTTTTCGATTCCGGAAAATCGTGCTGTAGCTGATTTTATATTGGCGCATAAAAACATCGCAGCGGCTCAGTCCTATCACAACTCCGGCGGCATGATTATCCGTGGTCCGGGAAACGAAGAGGATGCAAAAACCTATCATCCCCAGGATCTCCAGGTATATGACTTTTTGGGTCATACCGGGCAAGAGATATTGCCGGGTTATGATTATTTTGTCCTGTACCGTGATATGTACACTGTGTACGGCGGCGAACTGGATTGGTTCTACGGCGCCTGTGGCATATACACGTTTTCCAACGAATTATGGACCCCTTTTAATATGTTCCGTAGTAAAAATGAAGATTGGAGCAGCAGGACCAAGGACGTTTATCGATTTGACAGGTTATTATTATTTAAAGAAGGGATTGTCGACTGGAAACCCGTCGATCATCCACAATTCGGCCGTATCGAGGTGGGTGGTGTGAAAAAGTCATGGACCAGAACGGCGCCATCGTTTTTGATCGAAGAAATGTGCCATCGTAACATGGCGTTTACATTGCTGAATGCGTTTCATTTACCGGAATTGGCCATCGACTCGGTACGAATCAAAAAGCAGGGTGTTTATTTCCAGGTTGATGCCGTCATTTCCAATAAAAGAATAATTCCCACTCGAAGCCAGCACGACGTCAGCAACCGGATCAGCCGTCCCGATTATGTCTCAATAGTGGGGCCGAACAACGTTATAGCCGGCTTTGTGGTAACGGATGATTTATTGGATTTGAGTACGGAACAGCGATACAGGCCGGAAAAGATCGAGATCGATGCTGTTCCCGGTATGGGAACAGTGCATGTTCGCTGGCTGGTTGAAGGGAAACCACCGTTTAACATCAGAGTGGATGCGCAAAGAGGTGGTATAGTGAGCCGGGATATTTTGTAGGCTAATTTGACGTTCGATTTGTAACGAAAAAGGGGGGAGCGTGATCGGACTTTCCTGTCATATGTGTGAAATAGGGCCAAATGGCGAATGACAAGAAAAAAAAGGTTATTTGCCCATTATTTCATTTTATATCAGTTTCCACACCGTCGCTGTTTTTTATATCGAGATTGTATTTTTTCATTCTGTATCGGAATTTGTCCAAAGACAGGCCCAATAATTTTGCCGCCTTTGTCTGGTTTCCTTTCGCTTTTCGGATGGCATTGAAAAAAAACCGTTTCTCCATTTCCGCAATTGACAAACCGCTGTCCGGTATAGCTGAAATATCTCCCGGCATGGACGCCGGTTTGGGTGATATCTCTTGCAACAGCAAATCCTTGTCGTCGAGTCTGTCGCCGTCCGCAAAGATAATCGCCCGCTCGATGACGTTACGTAACTCGCGGACATTACCCGGCCACGAGTATGCCATCAGCTTTTCTCGGGCGCTCGGTGTAAGTCCCCGAATTTTTTTCCGAAAATCATATGCGTAAACATTGATAAAATGTTCCGCAAGAATAATTACATCATCGCCCAATTCGTGAAGATCGGGCAGAAAGGTTGCCACCACGTTGAGACGGTAAAATAGATCTTCCCGAAATTCATCATTTTCGACGGCTTTTTTTAAATCTTTGTTCGTTGCTGCGATAATTCTAACATTTACAGTATTTTCCTGTGTGCTTCCCAAACGTCGGAATTTTTTATACTCGAGAAATGATAAAAATTTTGATTGTAATGAAAGGGGCAGCTCGCCGATTTCATCTAAAAAAAATGTGCCGCCATCGGCAATTTCTAAAAGACCGTTTTTACTGTTGAGCGCATTGGTAAAAGCGCCTTTTTCATAACCGAATATTTCGGATTCCAACAGAGTGGCCGGAATGGATGCACAATTTATTTCCACAAACGGTCCGTCCGCTGTCAATGAGGTTTCATGTATTGCACGAGCGACAAGATTTTTACCGGTGCCGCTCTTTCCCTGGAGCAAAACTGTTGTATTTTTTACATTTGCAAGGCGTTTAATAAATTCTCTGACATGAATAATTTTTTCCGAATTTCCAAGAATTCCGATGCTGGAATGATTGCCGTATTTCGCCAAATTTGACTGGAGCATCAATATTTCATATTTTTGTTGCTGGATTTCCTGTTCATATGCGGTTTCCGTCGTGGTATCCGCAATGAGGCAAACAAGCTGGATGTATCCTGTCCGCGGATCCGCGAGCGGTAAAAGTGTAAGAGTATAATAACGAAGCTTACCTGTCGCGGTATACTTGTTGATTTTTTCTATGTCATGTTTTTTGGTCTGTTGTTTCAGAATACTTTCAACAACTTCTTCCATCCCGACAAGCTCGGGGAATACTTGCCAAATTGTATGGATTTTTTTATTAGCGATGCGGATGCTGCAATACTGGTGAAGAAACTTGGACCAATCTTGTAATACAAGGTCGTGGTCGAAAATAGCACAGGATAATTTTTTTTCCCTTAAGATTTGCTCAAAAAATTCTTGCACGGTTCTTTTTTACCTCATAGTAAGCTTGCCAATACGGAAAACATTTTTTCAACATTATGACCTGTCTTGGCACTTGTGACCAAACATTCCGTATTATATTGTTCACTCAAGTGCAAAAATTGTTCCATTTTCAATTTGTTATTGTCAACAAGGTCGATTTTGTTGGCGGCGAAAACAAGCTTGCTATTCGGATTTACTTCAAGAAACCTTTTTGCATGCTCTTCGAGTTCGTTAAAAGTTTGCATGCGAGAGAGATCAAAAACAAGTACAGCACCACTTGCCCCTAAAATCTGAGTTTTTATCGTTTTGTCGAATTTTTCAATGTGGGCCATGTCCCACAATATCATATTGATGCTTTTCCCAACCTGGTTGGCTTTATTCTTCAATGTCACGCTTTTTTGATATATCTGTACACCAATTGTGGTTAAATAATCTTCCTTAAAGATGTTGTATACATATTTGCGTACCAGACTGGATTTCCCGACTCCAAATGCACCCAACATGCATACTTTTTTACTGAGTGTAACAACGTCCTTCAAAATTGGCTCCTCAATCTAATGTCAAATTCAACCCGACGATTTTTTCTACGCCCCTCCGCCGTTGCATTCGGTTCCACAGGATTGTTTTCGCCGTAATATTCGATAAACAACCGGTCCTTCGATACACCCTGGGAAACAAGATAACCGGAGATCGCTTGAGCTCTTATTTTGGACAACCTCATATTGTAATGATAGTCAGAAACATCATCTGCATATCCTTTTATTATTAAATCAAAATCCTGAACATTCAGCATGATATCTCGAATACCCTCCAATATGGCATGTTCCTCCAAACTTGTTATAGCGGCTACATTGCTGTCGAAATAAATTACAATCGCTCTGATTGTTTTTTCCAGCTGGCTGAATTTTACTGTGTCGGTTTTCGCCTTGCCGACCAAAATACCTAGATCGTCAATTATGCCCTCGCTCATCGTTTCGAGATTATTAACGACACTTCTTACCCCATCAATTTCTCCCACAAGAAAAGCAACTTCTCGTTTGATTTTTTGATTTGGAACGATGCCCTCAATGACTACTTGTTCATTTTGAATAATAAACACCGGTTCAAAATGTCGAAGCTCCCGAAAATGACTGATTTTATCGTTTACTCTATTTAAAATCTGATCTACGGGTTTGATCACCCTGACTTTATTATCGATCTCCCCGATGTTTTCCAATGTATTGAGTAAACTGTCTAATATAAGCTTATTCTCCATATTATTCAAGTATCCATTTACAAAAAGTGTACCTTTTTCGGTATCGATATTCAGTTGTTCATTGCTGTTCAAGTGCATGTTTTTGTTTATTATACTCATCGCTGATTGTTGAATTTTTTCATCATTCCGGTGCTGCAGAAAAAATCGGCCCAAGAATATGAGCAGAAATATAAAAAGAACGGCAATAAAAGTGATAAAGAAATATGGTTTGGTTTTCTTTTTCGGGACAATATTATGATTGTACTTGTTGAAAAAAGCGACGAACAAGTTATTCACTGTTTTAAATACTGAAACGTCGCCATCGAAATCCCTCAATTTTTTAAAATGCCGGTTGTGAATATGAAGAGCGATATCCTGCAAATCCTGGGAAAAACCCGCCGGAATATTGCCTTCTACAACACAGGCGAGATAGAAATATCGGTCGGCATGTAGACTGATTTTTTGATCTCCGTATTGGATTTGGTCGAGATCCTGGTCACTGTTGAACGCTTCGGAGATAAAATTTCGAATGGCACTCAGCATACCGCTAATGATTTCCTGATCGATGGTGGCATCGGACGGTGTCGATGAAGCAAAAAAAAGCAGTAATCCGGTGCTTTTATGGATAACAAACACCTCTTTTATTTTGAACGGCAGAGCATCGGAAAATAACCATTCACCATCGGATACACCGGTCAGCTTCGATTTGAGCCACTTGAACAAAAAACTTAAATTAAAAGCGCGATTCACCCTGTAATTGATAGAATCGACCAGCTGCTTCAAGTATACACTGACCGATTTCCGGATGGTCTGGCCGATGATCGGATATAACGCATCAACCACATCTTCCCGAGTTTCGTTGATCTGTACCTTGATGGCATCGCTGATAACCGGTGCAAGTGTTTGTGCAACCAGGCTTTTTGAATCACCGATTTTCCTCTCAAGTGCATCGGTGATGACCGGATCAAGCGTTTCGATGAATGACTCGTCATCGGAAAATTGCTTGCGCAATTTTTTAAGCTCCTGCTCGATTTTTTTCAGTTTTTCGTAATCATCAGCGAGTAAAAGTTTACGCAACAATTCGAATTCTCGGTCGCTTTTATTTTTTTTTGAATTTGACATCAATCTTTTTTGATTTTATCCACAAATTCAGCAACAATCCTGGCCTTGTCAACTTTTCTGCTGTCAATGTCTGTGATTTTTGACTCTAATTGACTGATGCGATCCTGCAACAAAGACCGAAGCGTTTCCCGTTCAGTGCCAGATGAGTTACCGAGATCCTGAATGGCCTTTTTCGTCTGTTCTAGCTCGTTTTGCAAGAGGGCGATTTGGGAATTTATAGATGCTATTTGTTCCGTCATCTGATTAAATCGCTGTTCAAGAGCCCGCAGGGTCTCACCGAAAAGTATGTCCCTGATCTGGTCCGTCTTGTTGTCTTTAGACGGTTTACCGGGGACGTTATCATCCCACTCATAGTTTTCCATTTCATTCATATTTATCTCTCATTTTCACAAGAACACTTAACTTAACTACATTTTTAATCTTTGTCAAGATGAAATCCACACATTCCAATTTTCCTGTTAAAGGCGTATTTACTTTATCCTGTGGCCTTTTTAAATTATACACTTTCTTTGGGGACTTTATTCTCATATCGTCTATTAAAGATATTGTTACCAAACGATAGATTTATCACATATATGTCATATATAAGTGTCATGGTTACACTGTCATATGCGTATTTGAATTACTTGAAATTAATTTAAGTATATTAAATATAAATATTTATATATTTTTTATAAAAACGCAGTTTTTTGCTGTTAAGAATCATTCAAAATTTATGCCAAAGATTTATTCACTTTATGATGATTTAGGTAACCTTGAAATGCCACTTTTTGCTGAAAAAAAATTCATTTTCCGCATTTTTTTGTTTATTTTTTCCATAATTGTGTTATTTTAAGAAAAAGCGGAATGTTTTCCGTTTACAGTTGTATTTAATTATAGATCGTCTTTTTTTTGACAGGAAAAGAATGCCCACGATCACACAAGAGTGGAACAACAAATTAGATGTATGGCTCATCGGTAAGGTGCTGAACGGTAATGCCCGAGCTTTTGAAAGATTGGTTCAAAAATATCAGCAGCATGTTTACCGGACCATTATTCGTATGGTAAAAGATCATGGAACGGCTGACGATTTGATACAACAAACGTTTATAAAGGTTTATACGAATTTGGATAAATTTGATACAGCATATCCTTTTTTTCCGTGGATCAGACGTATCGCGGTCAATGAGACCCTGAATTTATTAAAAAGCAAAAGTGAACAGCGAAAAAAAAGTATTGAATCACTGGATGACAAACATATTCCCGTCCAGGCCTGGGACAATCCTTTAAGAAACATGGAAAAGAAAGAATTTATCCGGCAACTGGAACGGGCCGTCAACGATTTACCGCTGGAACAAAAAACCGTGTTTATTTTGAGAACGCAGGAAGAAATGAGTTATCAGGAAATTGCCGACGACTTGGATATTTCAGTGGGGACGGTCATGTCCCGGTTAAACAGAGCGCGTTGCAAGCTGAAAACGGCTCTACTGGATTACTAATTTTATGGTTTTTTATGAATTGCGACGAGATAAGAAAAAGTCTTGAGGCATTCATCGATGATGAAGTGCCGGAGCCCGCGCGGCAAAAGATACAGCATCATCTGACATCCTGTGACGATTGCCGAAAGCAGGCTGCCCTGCTTGCTCGAATGAATTTAGCGAGCCGAAGTGTTAAAGTGCCGAATCCCGGCAGAGAGTACTGGAAGGCTCTGCCGGCCCGAATCTCAACCCAGTTGCCTTTTGTGTCTCGCAAACGTCCGGCCGTATCTTACAGGATGTATTACCGTTTAGCTGCCGTTGCGGCCGCATGCCTGATCATTTTCGTCATCACACGATCGGTGCACAAAAAATCTCCTGCATCTTTTACTGTAGAAGCCCCGGGCGATCGTTCAACCGAGGTTGTTTTAAAAGAAAAAGCTGTAACAAAAAAACCGCGCAAGCAACAGGAAGAAGCGGAACATGTCACCCTGGAGCGCTCGCGTGAGGAAAGCGACTCGGAAATGGAGGATAAGGGCTCGGGTGCCGGAATCGGTCACGTCACGGATCTGGCAAAAATCGGTATTGAGGAACAAGCTGAACCCCGGCTTTTAGGCAGTGCAGGCCGGGGCGAAAAAATCGTCGGACTGGACGAAGGCGGGGCAAAACCGGAATCCCTGGCACAGGCATCCGCATCCGGGCTCGCAGGAAAACCGGAATTCTTGGAGGAGGTGAACATATCCGAGCCTGAAAAAAAACCGGAATCACTGGCGGATATACCCGTCTCCGAACTCGAGGGAAAAGCGGACGTTATGCAAGAAACCACTGTATCCGAACCTGAAGAAAAATCCGTATCCGATAAAACGGATTCCGCTCATTTTTATTACCATATTGACCTTGCCGATGTTATAAAAACCAAACGGCCCGCGAGTCCTTCAGTGCCTGTTGGCGATTCCGCTCCGCCTCCTGTGTTGAAAAATGAAAAAATCGTTGTGGCCGCCGACCATCGGGAAAGACCACGGGAGGAAATTGGGTTTCGCGATATCAGCACCCGTAGCGAAAATGTTGGCGTTTCCCCTGTTGTGGAACCAGCAGCCGTTTCAACACCGCAAATAAAAATCCTTTCTCCAGTGAAAATAGCTGATGCTGTAAAAATTCACTATAATCTGAGCGATACCCTCTTTGTGCTGCAGCACCTGCTTTATCAGCCGGTTGCCCCGGAGTCCGATTCAGGCGCCGTGACTTTTACACGGCTACTCGAGTCGTACGGCAAGTCGGAATTGCGCAAAACCGCAATGCGGATTCCCGGCAGCGCCCGGCCGTCCGCGGTTCTTCAGACCGGCCGCCTCTTTCTGCAGGGCGTACAAAAGAAAAATCTTTACCTGCTGCAACCGGCAGCGCTGAATTTCTATCAACGTGAAAAAGTCATTCTTCAGGACAGTCTGGGTGCGGATGTGTACCTGCAGAACGTGGAGATTTTCAAAGCCGGAGTATCCACCCAATCGCCGGAATAAAAACTCTCCGTCAAACCGACTCAATTTTATTGTTTTTTTTGGTGAAATGTTTTTAATTTTTTCCCATGGTATATTTTAACCCACGGAACACACGGAAAGATCGGAAATATCATCACAGCATTGACTCCAAATGCGGATGACCTGAAAATTTGGTTTTAACGAACTTTGTGTACATTCGGTCACATTGTGAGGTGAGGGGGCATCTAAAATGACCGGGTGACCGGTTTCGTATTAAATTTTTCCGTCAATTCGATATATTTATTCTATAGTGCAAAATAATTGATCCCGCATTGCGCATAGCCGTCAACCTGATTTAACACTCTAAAAAAATCTACCCAAAACAAACTGCCATTACATACGAAAAAGTTCAGACAGAATTACAAATCTGCGGCCCAAGCTGTGCTTGGGTCGCAAATTACAATGAAAGCTACGCTTTCCATCCCCCCGTTACTCACATATTACCAAAGTAGACATGCTTGTTATTCCTTTAACCTTATTTTTTTCTTTCAACCTCAGTAGAAAACCACAGAACAGAAATAACCTTATCACCTTATTTTTAAACTACTTATGCTAATAAGGTAATAAGGTTAATTGTTTGCTTATGAATTTCTACTAAGCTTAAAAGAAAAAAATAAGGTCCTTATATTACAGTACAACAATGAAATGAAAATTTTGGGGATACTCTGTATTTTTTCCAGGTATCCCCCAAAATTCTACGATGCACTATATTTAATGTGATGATTTATATTAATTTAATGCCCGGAATAATTGTGAAATAAATAATTTAATGGTTAATATGTAGTTTTGTATTTTGTCCTTTTTTTAATTCTTCTGTGATATCGACTGATTGATCGCGCAGAGCCGCGGAGCCGCAGAGGGTACATAGAAGATAGGTAAAGGCTCAAGTCAAGAGTTTTGTCGAATCCTTCATTTTTCATCCAAAATTTTATTAAAAATATAATTGGAGAAGCCGACTCTAAATTAAATTGCCCGGCTTATATCTCTGCGGCTCTGTATCTTTGTGGTTCAAATAATTTGCTAACACTTATTTTTGTTGTAAGGTATATGTTTCACAGGAAAAGTTTGTGTTAAAAAAGCTTTTGCTATAACTTTTTACAACAAGTTGCGGAGCAAGATCGCCCGTCCCGCATTGCGGGACGGGCAGCCGCAGCCGCCCCAAAGTATCATATTTTTCTTCTTTTTCGGGAATATTTTCCCCGTTTTCCTGTATTTCCTATGAAGATGAATGGAAACTTGGAGAACTATTATGAAATTTTTAAATTATTCATTGTTGCCGGTCTTATTTTTATCATCGGCCGTTTACCCCCAGGGATTTTTTATTCCCGGGGAACGCTCTCAGGCACCGGCTCTGATCTCTCATTCACTGGACGTGGCCGTCAGCAATCAGGCCGCCGTCTGTCATGTGGAACAGGTGTTTGAAAACCACAGCGCCTCTACCATCGAGGGTATATACTATTTCCCCATCCCGCAGGATGCCAACGTATCCTCTTTCGCCATGTGGGTCAACGGCAAAAAACTGGAAGGGGAGCTTTTGAGCCGCAATGAAGCGCGGAAAATTTACGAATCCATCGTGCGCCGCAATATCGATCCGGCACTGCTGGAATACGCCGATTACCGTTTTTTTCGCGTCAATATTTTCCCTATACCGCCGGGTGAAGAACGGAAAATCGAGCTGGATTACAATCAGGTACTGCCCATGACCGACGGCCTGGTGCGGTTCTTTTATCCCATTCATGGCGAGAGTAAAGTGGGACACACCGGCATTATGCCCCGCCCCGTTCCCGATACCCACCGGTTTCCCGTGCCCCGTCACCGCGACGAGAATTTAAGCGATCCCGGGCATCGTAAACCCGGCCGCCAGATTTTTCAATTGAACATTTCCAGTGATATTTGCATTAAAAACGTCTATTCCCCGTCACATGAAATCGATATCGACCGGGAATCGGACCATAGAGTGCGTGTGTCCTACGAAGGCGACAGGAGTAAAAATACCGCCGATTTTCTCGTGTATTATTCTCTGGATGAAAACCAGCTGGGGGCATCGCTGTTGTGCCACCATCCCTCCGGTAAAGACGGTTACTTTATGCTGCTCATCAGCCCCAAAACGGATATGGACGAAGCAGATAGACAATCGCAGGATATCATCTATGTGCTGGACACCTCGGGTTCAATGGACGGTGAAAAAATCAGTCAGGCAAAATCTGCGCTTGAATACTGCCTGCAGCATATGCGCGGCGATGACCGGTTCGCCATCGTCAGTTTCAGCACCAGTGTGAAAACTTTTCGCGACGAACTGTGCCCCGTGCGGACGTATCGATCGGAGGCTCTGGAATACATCGAAAACATTCGGGCAAAGGGCGGTACCAATATTTACGCCGCATTGGGGCAAGCTTTGACGTTCGAACGGGATTCGCGCCGGCTCGTGAATGTCATTTTTATCACCGACGGACTGCCCACAGCCGGCAATACAAATGTCGACGATATTGTGGAACATGTGCGTCAACAAAATAAAGGCGCACGGGTATTCGCTTTCGGCGTCGGATATGATGTGAATACGTTTTTACTGGACAAGGTCGCACAGCACAGCCGCGCGGCATCGGATTATATAACCCCCGACGAAGATATCGAACAGAACATATCACTGTTTTTCGACAAGGTAGCCAACCCGGTATTGACCGATTTAAAGCTGGACTTTGGCGACCTGCGGACGGACGACATCTATCCGGCCCAACTACCCGACCTGTTCCACGGCGCCCAGCTTGTTGTTGTGGGGCGTTATAAAAGCAGCGGCACGGCAGGTATCACTCTGAGCGGTGAGAACCGTGGAAACCCAAAGAGATATCGTTACCGGATGGATTTTTCATCAGAGCGGCAAAATCCGTTTATCGCTCAATTGTGGGCATCCCGCAAGGTCGCATATCTTATGGATGAAATCCGGGAAAACGGCTCGAATCAGGAATTGACAAAAGAGATTGAAGATTTATGTCTGGAATACGGCATTATGTCGCCGTTTACTTCTTTCCTGGTTCAGGAGGACGATATACCGGTTCTGACCGATGGACGGCCTATGCGTTCCCGGAGTTCGCTGGGTAAAACAGCGGCGCATTCCAAAACACCTGCTGCAGCCGTCCCACTCATGAGCTCGGAGGCCGGATCTGCCGTCGGATTTGAGGCCGTAACCATGAGTGATAAACTGAATGAAATGAAAAGATCCGAACGGGTCAAAGAGGAACCACGGGCCGGTGTAAAAGTGATCGATGGAATCACATTTTACCTGCGGAACGGCGAATGGGTCGACAGCCGGTACAAAGATCAGCCTGTCATTGAATTTTTACACGGCAGTTCGGCCTATGTCAATCTGTTGATGGCCTATCCAACCCTCGGGCGCTTTATGACTCTGGGCGATAAAGTGGTCGTTATGTTTGAAAAAAAGTTTATTCGAATTGGTGAAAAAGGACACACCGATTTGTCCGAACAGGAAATAAAAAAGCTGTTCTAGTCTGCCGATGTGGCAGATAACCGGCAGTGTTTCAGTTTTGATACAATCTAGTTACAAAAGTGTTGCCGTTTTCAACTTGTTCATAAAAAAAATGGTGCTGACTTTTTACATAAGTGATTTATTTATAGTATATTAGCATTCAGTTTCGGGATGCGGTATTTTCAGCAAATAGCATAAAAAAAGACAATATTTCTGGTATGAAATTTGCTATGTAATTGTTAAAAAGTAGTAAAACAGTGCAAAGGTAAACCGATGAGTACAACCTCGAATTTATGGGACGATAGAATTCACGATATGAAGTGCATGTATTGTGGATCCGAGCCGGATCTGATATACGATAATAATCATCTGCTTATCGATATCCGCTGTAAAAATCCCGAGTGCTGCGGCAGTATTTCTCTGCGGGATTTTCGCACCAACCGGCGGGTAACCGTGTTTGATTTGTGGAATTATTTAAACCGCGTTCCGGAAAAAGAAAAAGCCGAACAGATTACAGAAAATTTTATCGGATAAAATTTCGAAAAATTTTTAGATCCAAGCCGTATCATCATCTACAGGTGGTACGGCTTTTTTCTTGCTTATTACGTTGTTGTTTAATATAATAAGAGTTATGAATTTTCCTGATGGATTTGCGAGGAATTTATGAAGGCGTTTACGTTTTACGATCAGAACAAACAGCCACAAATCGGCATCGAATATGAAGGTAAAACAATCAATTTTTCAATTGTTTGGCAGTATTTTAAACAACTAAAAAATATTCTTCAGGCACCCGATCTGTTCTTTCTGCAGATTGTCGTCGAGATGGAATATTTTTCAACCGCCACCCTGCAAGAAATTATAAAGACCGTTCAAGGCGTCAGGCCGCTGCAAGACCTCGAATTGCCGGAAAAAATTCAGTATGACGTTCCCATTTCGCGGCCGCAAGAAATCATTTGTCTGGGACGGAATTACAAAAAACATGCGGAGGAATTTGATTCGACTGTGCCGCAACAGCCCATGTTTTTCAGCAAATTATCGTCGTCATTGCTGCCTCACCGCGGTGTGATTAAAATTCCGTCTGATGTCGGCCGTGTCGATCATGAAATCGAACTGGCCGTCGTTATCGGTGAAGTGGCGTCCAAAGTCGCTGCAAAAGACGCGTATGACTATATCGCCGGTTATACCATCGCCAATGATATTACCGCCCGGGATATGCAGAAAACCGATATCAAAGACGGCAAACCGTGGACGCTGTCCAAAGGTTTTGATACATTTTGTCCCATGGGACCTTACCTCGTTCCTGCGGATTCCGTCCAGGATCCCCATAATTTGGAGTTAGAACTGCTAGTCAACGGTGAGGTGCGTCAAAAATCCAATACGCGTTATATGGTTTTTAAAATTCCCGAGCTTGTTGCCTATATTTCCAAATATGTCACATTGCAGCCGGGTGATATCATCTGTACCGGTACGCCGGAGGGTGTGTCACCGATTAAACCCGGAGATGAGATTGTCGCCACTATCGAGGGATTGGGTACGCTGAAAAATACGGTTGCGGTTTAACAGGAAAAATAAAGCCGTTATGAAGATCGCTTTTGTCCAAATGAATTGTGTGTTCGGTGCGGTGGATCGTAATCTGTTTCAGGCATCGCAATTGATGGATTCAAAGGAAGCCGACTTGTACGTTTTACCCGAACTGTTCAATACCGGTTATCAATTTACCCGCAAGGACGAATTGAACAGTCTGGCAGAGACCATTCCCAGCGGACTCACATGCCAGATGCTGCTTAAAATTGCGGCCAGAAAGGATGTTTATATCGTTGCCGGACTGGCGGAAAACGCCGATGGCAAATTTTATAATTCCAGTGTCCTGATCGGTCCGCGCGGTTATATTTCGACTTATCGAAAAATTCATCTTTTTGATGATGAAAAATTATGGTTTTTACCCGGCGATATGCCGTTCCGGGCCGTGCAAATCGGTGATTTAAAACTGGGATTGCTCATCTGCTTTGACTGGATTTTTCCCGAGGCCATGCGCTCGCTGGCTTTGGACGGCGCGAATATTATCTGTCATAGTGCAAACCTTGTTTTGCCATATTGTCAGGACGCCATGGTCACCCGCTGTCTTGAAAATTTTATTTTCGCCGTCACCGCCAACAGAATCGGCGCGGAAAACCGCGGCAACAAGTCTCTGCAATTTACGGGAAAAAGCCAAATAACCGCGCCGGATGGTACGATTCTGGTACGGGGCTCATCATCCGCCCAGGAAGTCGGAGTGGCGGAGATCGATCCGTTGCTGGCGTGGGATAAAAATATCACCGGGCGCAATCATCTGTTTAACGACCGGCGTCCCGAACTTTACAAACTCCGGTGAGAAAAATAAACGGGAAATAATAATGTCTATATTCAACAGTATAAAACGCCTGGTTAAACACTCAGCCGTGTATGGCATCGGGCATATCATTACCCGTTCATTCGGATTTTTACTTTTACCATTGTATACCAACATATTCCCGCGGGATGATTTCGGCGTTGCCGGATTGGTGTTTACTTATTTGGCGATATTTATTAATCTCTACACGTTTGGCATCGACGTGGCGTTTTTCAGGTATTTTATTCTGGAAGAGACGGAGCAGGGCAAAAAGAAGATTTTTACCACCGCCTTTGTCACCATGACCACCACATCGCTTGTCTTTTCACTGCTCATTTTTTTCAATGCGCCGTTTCTCGCCAAGGCTGTTTTCAGTGCTAACGTCCACGAGTTGACCATCGATCTGATTTTTTTGATCCGGCTGGCCGCCGGTATTTTATTTTTTGATGCGATCGGCCTGCTGCCGTTTCTTATCCTCAGGGCGAGGGAAAAATCTCTCCAATTTATCGTTTTTAAATTCGTTAATGTGCTGATCAATGTGGGATTTAATATTTTGCTTCTGGGTGTTCTGAAAAAAGGCATCGAGGGAATATTTATCGCCAATTTTATTTCTTCTTTTGTCACGTTTATCGTCATGCTTTTAGTGGTCCTTAAAAACCTGTCGTTTTCGTATTCATTTATTACACTGAAGGACTTGTTCGCTTTCGGTTTGCCCTACATGCCGTCCACGCTTTCCGTTGTTCTTATGGATACAATCGACCGTGTTTTTATCGAGAGACTGATGGGTGTCGATGCCGTC
>JAFGEC010000348.1 GCA_016931775.1 Candidatus Zhuqueibacterota bacterium
GGCAATATTGAATCAGGCAGTGTGACACCGCTTGTCAGTGATCCTTCGGACGACTGGTCGCCGGTTTTTTCACCGGACGGTGAAAAAGTGTTGTTTTTATCCGACAGGGATTGTGACGAAAACTGTAATAATCTTTTGGAAATCGATTTAAAAACCAGCCAGGTTCGGAAACTTTATTCAGATTATCACTTTTTTCTCGGGGATTACTACAGCAGAGATATGGTCTTTTTATCCCATGATGCGGAGGGTCTTTATCATATTTTTCAAAAGTCTCTCTCGGCTTCCGGTGAAAAATCTTTTTGCCGGAATTTTAGTCAGCAGGTCGGTGTGCGTTTGTTCGGCCAGAAAAAGTTGACTTTTTTTTCCAACCGGGAAAATCAGTACGATATTTATACGGGAGGTATCGACTCAGGAGAGTGTTTGAAATTGACCTGCCATCCGGCAATCGATGCATTTCCGGATTTCTCCCATGACGGCACTAAAATATTTTTTCATTCAAACCGCGAGGATAATAGATATCAGATATACGCTATCGATTTAACCCGGCAAGTAAGTTATGATCATCTCATTGAGGTGGTTCGCGATATGGATTTCTAGTCCTCTTGCTTGGCCAGGCTATCCAGCCGGGTATCGATGGCGTCCAGCCATTGGAGTGCCTGTTGGGGTTCGTCTTCCAGCCAGGTTAAAGCGGCATTAAATTCTTCATGTGTCATATTTTGTCTTTGCAACAGCGAATCCAGAATAATCTGCCGGTTTTTGTGCTGCAGACTATCGGTCGATATACAGATCAGGTAATCGGAATATACCTTGGTAAAGTATAAAAGTGTGTCTTGCGATAGTTTATTTTTTTTCGTACTTTGACAACTTGTAAATAACAGAAAGACAAGAATAGCTACCGTTGATTTCACGACAAGTCCTTTTAAATCTTAATTCGGGAAAAATGTGAAATTTCACCGTTCAGTGTTTTTTAAATCTACGGAATTAAAATATATCTGTCAAGTTTCTCATTTTAAACGGCTTGATTTTTTCGCCGGTTTTTAATAATTTGTAATAAATGATTGTTTTATATGCCTAAAAAAACGCAAAAAACACACTATATCTGTCAAAATTGCGGTAACACATCGCCGCGCTGGCAGGGGAAATGCCCGTCCTGCCAATCCTGGAACAGTTTTATCGAGGAAAAGATTCCTATCTCCTCCAAGCACGGCACCGCCGGAACACCGGTGAAAACTGTGGAGCCCGTTCCTCTGAATTTAATCAGTTCCGATGAATCCCCGCGATTGTGTACAAAAAGCGCCGAGTTCAACAGGGTACTCGGCGGCGGAATTGTTTCCGGTTCTGTAGTTCTGGTCGGCGGCGATCCGGGTATTGGTAAATCAACATTACTGCTGCAGGAAGCTGTCGGATTGGCCGAAAGTGGGCAGACCGTATTGTACGTCACCGGTGAAGAATCGGTGAGACAGACAAAACTCCGCGCCGAACGGCTCAATTTAAACTCGGAACAATTGTACATTCTTGCCGAAACGGAGCTGGAATACACCCTTTCGGCTGTTGAACGATTGAATCCTGGCGTTGTGATTCTAGATTCCATTCAAACGATTTTTACATCCTTACTGGAGAGCGCACCGGGAAGTATCAGCCAGGTTCGTGAATGTGCCCTGCAGCTTTTGCAGCTGGCGAAAACCAAAAATATACCGGTTTTTCTTGTGGGGCATGTCACCAAGGAGGGTTATCTGGCCGGTCCCAAGGTGCTGGAACATATGGTGGATACAT
Organism: Candidatus Zhuqueibacterota bacterium; assembly: GCA_016931775.1. Lineage (GTDB taxonomy): Bacteria > Zhuqueibacterota > Zhuqueibacteria > Residuimicrobiales > JAFGEC01 > JAFGEC01. Next base: position 1,774 of record JAFGEC010000348.1, read on the forward strand.
TGTTGCTGTTCGAAGGTGATCGCGACCATTTTTACCGGCTTTTGAGGGCGGTTAAAAACCGGTTTGGCTCCACACGTGAAATCGGTGTATTTGAAATGAACGAGAAAGGATTGCAGGACGTCCCGAACCCTTCCGCCGTATTTTTGGCCGAGCGGCGAATGGAAAACAGCGGTTCCTCGGTTATCTGCTGCATGGAGGGCACCCGGCCGATTTTAGTCGAACTCCAGGCTCTGGCCGCACCCACCAAATACGGTATGCCTCAGCGTACCACCACCGGTCTGGACGGAAAAAGAGTGACCATGTTGATAGCCGTGCTGGAGAAACGGTTGGATTTTAATTTGGGCATAATGGATGTTTTTGTGAATGCCATCGGCGGTATTCGGATTGACGAGCCGGCAGCCGACCTCGGTGTGGCAGCCTGTATTGCTTCCAGTGCCGGCAACCGCGTTATCGATCCCCATGCATTGGTTATAGGTGAAATCGGACTTGGCGGAGAGGTTCGTTCCGTGTCTCATATCGACAGCCGTCTGGCGGAAGCGGAAAAGATGGGATTCAAGCGGGCCATCGTTCCGCGATACAATATGAAAAGTTCCACGCACAAGGGAAAACTCGATATTATTACGGTCGAATCCGTCCAGGAATCTTTTCAATATTTAATGCAATAATAGGCAGGCGCAAAAGGTGAAATTCAGACTGGTAAAAAAAAGCAGGGAATCTTACGCACGGGCCGGTATCATCACCACCGACCACGGCGTCATTCGTACACCTGTATTTATGCCGGTGGGAACCCAGGCGACGGTAAAAACCATCTCTCCGCTGGAGCTGAAAAAAATGCGGGCGCAGGTTATACTGAACAACACATACCATCTGTATTTGCGGCCCGGCGAACATCTGGTGCGCTCGGCAGGCGGGTTGCACCGTTTTTGCAGTTGGAACGGTCCTATTCTTACGGACAGCGGTGGATTTCAGGTTTTTAGTCTGGCTGAATTGAATAAAATTACACCGGACGGCTTTTACTTTCAGTCGCATATCGACGGCTCACGGCATTTTTTCAGTCCCGAAAAGGTCGTGCAGATACAACGTGATCTGGGATCGGATATTTTTATGGTGCTGGATGAATGTTTGCCCTATCCGTGTGAATACGCCGCCGCGAAACGTTCTCTTCAGCTAACCCTCGATTGGGCGAAAAGGAGCCTGCAAATTTTTAACGCGACAAAATCCACTCATGGATACGATCAGGCCATGTTCGCCATTGTACAGGGAAGCACCTTTATCGATTTGCGCAAGGAATGTACACGCAAACTGATTGAAATGGATTTTCCCGGCTATGCCATCGGCGGGCTGTCCGTGGGTGAACCCAAAGACGATATGTATAATATCGCTGCGGTTTGTTGCGATCTTTTACCGGAGAATAAACCGCGCTACTTGATGGGCGTTGGCAAACCTGAAGATCTGCTGGAAAGCATTGAACGGGGCATCGACATGTTCGATTGTATCATACCCACGCGTAACGGCCGTAATGGTACCGCTTATACATCGGAAGGCGCGATTGTGATAAAAAATGCCACTTACCGGGAACAGTTTATTCCGCTGGATGAAAATTGCGATTGCTACACCTGCCGGACCTTTACCCGGGCTTACTTGCGCCATCTGTATCAGGCGCGGGAAATTCTGGTGCTCAGACTGGTAAGTTATCATAATTTGTATTTTTATCTCCGTCTAATGGAAAATGCGCGGAAGGCGATTCTGGAATCCCGGTTTTCCGCATGGAAAAAACAATTTTTAATCCGATACTTGAAAAATAAATAAAGGAGTAATCATGTTATCAAATTTATTGTTTATCGTAGCTAATATGGGTAGTAAACAAGGTGACTCGAATTGGGGAAACATACTTTTCTTTGGTGCAATCTTTTTAATTATGTATCTTTTTTTATTTGCACCACAGAGACGTAAGCAAAAGGAACATCAGCAAATGATGGCGGACCTCAAGAACGGTGATAAAGTCCTGACCGTGGGCGGGATTATCGGCGTCATAGCCTCGGTAAAAGATAACAGCGTTGTTTTAAAGGTGGGAGAGAATATAAAAATTGAATTTTCACGCACGGCCATTGCACAAAAGATTCTTCCTCCAAAGGATGCCGCCAAAGGATCAAAATAATGAAAATTGTGTTTATGGGAACACCGGATTTTGCCATACCGTCTCTGGCGGCCATTTACGACAGGTATGGGGTAAAAGCCGCAGTTACCGTTCCCGATAAACCTTCGGGACGCGGCCAAAAAATTGTCCAATCGCCGGTTAAAAAGTACGCTCTTGAAAAAGGGATTTCCGTTTTACAGCCGGAAAATCTGCGGTCACCGGCATTTCTTGATGCCCTGCGTGACCTGAACGCCGATCTTTTTATTGTTGTGGCGTTTCGGATACTGCCGCCGGAGGTTTTTCAAATACCGCCCAAGGGCACGGTCAATTTACATGCTTCGCTGCTGCCGCTTTATCGTGGAGCCGCTCCGATAAACTGGGCGATTATCAACGGCGAAAAGGAGACCGGTGTCACCACGTTTTTTATTGAGGAAAAGGTGGATACCGGTCATATTATCAAACAGCTTCGCGTACTTGTACCCGGAACCATGAATGCCGGTGAATTACATGATGTCCTGTCACAAGCGGGCGCTGAACTGGTGCTTCAAACAATCGACTGTATCGCAGACGGTACCTGTAAACCGGAAATACAGACGGGAGAAGCGACTAAAGCACCAAAAATTTTCAAGGAAATGTGCCGGATTGAATGGCGAAATAACGCACGGATTGTATATAATTTTATTCGCGGCCTGGCGCCGTATCCCGGCGCTTTTACCATATTACACGGTCAACAGTTCAAAGTTTTGAGCACTCGTATTGTTGCCCGGAACGGTGAAGGAACTCCAGGCCGGGTAATAGAAGTCGGTAAAAACGGACCCGTTGTGGTTCAAACAGGCGACGGTACTGTGGAGTTGCTTCAAGTACAACCGCCGGGAAAACGTCCCATGACCGCAGCCGAGTTTGTGCGCGGATATTCGCTCAAGGCAGGTGATTTTTTTGAGTAACAATCAAAATTCACGGGCGATTGCTCTGGATATTTTAAAACGTGTGGAAGTGGATGATGCTTATGTGGACATCCTGCTTCGAGGATTACCCGACGCCCTGCCCGTAAAAGAACGGGCGTTTGTCAGTGAACTGGTTCGCGGTACGATCCGCTGGAAGAAACGGCTGGACTGGATCACAGGACGGTTGTTAAATCAGCCGGACCAAAAACTACCGCACGATGTGAGACTCATCCTGTGGCTTGGTTTGTATCAGATTATTTACACCCGCGTACCACCGTTTGCTGCGGTGAATGAAAGTGTCCGGCTGGCGGGTCGCGTGGCGAAAGGACGATATTCAGGTCTTGTAAACGCTGTATTGCGGAATTATATCAGGCGGCCGCACGATATCAAGTTTCCTGATCCGAAGCTGGATCCGGTAGCAGCCCTGGGAGTTGAAAAATCATTTCCAAAGTGGATGATTCAACGCTGGTTGTCCCTTTGGGGATTAAAATTTACGACGGAATTGTGCGATGCCTTGAATGCGACACCAAAGCTTTCTTTCAGGGTGAACCGTAGTAAAATTTCGGTCAAAGATTTTGAGGAAATACTTTTCAAAAAAAATATCAGTTTTAAGCGCACTGTGTTGCCGTTTTATTACGTGAGTGATGTTATGCCCTACACGAAACAAACTGAATTCCTCGAGCAGGGCCTGATGACGGTTCAGGATACCAGTGCGGGATTCCCCGGAATCCTTGCCGATCCGCAAACCGGCCAGGTGATCGCCGACGTATGTGCTGCGCCGGGCGGAAAATCTTTACATTTGGCCGAACTGTCGGAGAACAGGGCCATCATCCTTTCTGCCGATCTCCGGCCATCCCGGGTCGGTATGATAAAAACGGCTCAGGTAAAGACAGGTGCCAGGCTTCATCCGTTGGTTGCAGATGCACGCTTTTTCCCGGGTGCAGAGTTTGATACAGTGATGCTCGATGTACCCTGTTCCGGATTGGGTGTGTTGCGCAAAAAAACCGATATGCGCTGGAAACGCAAGCCGGAGGATGTGAAGCAGTTGTCCGGTTTGCAGCTTGATTTGTTGTGCACAGCGGCAACTCTGGTACGTAAGGGCGGCTGTATTGTCTATAGCACCTGTACGATTGATCCTCAGGAGAACGAGCAGGTTGTCGATCAATTTATGCGCCGCTTTCCTTTTAAAGTCGATCCGGCAATTTCTATTGCCGAATCGTTTCGAACGGACAGCGGCATGGTGCGAACCTGGCCGCAGTTACACGATATGGATGGCAGTTTTGCCGTAAAGTTAATTTATAGATAGGATAATTTTATGCAACGAGAAAAACTTTTGATAATTTCCAGAAACGTTGCTCTTGGCGTTTTTGTTTTTGTCGCGTTGTTTATTACCACAGACAAGCTCGTTATGCCTATGTACACACGCCACTGGCAGGCGATCGTTGTCCCCGATGTGACCTATATGAGCCAGGCAGCTGCGCAAAAAATTCTCACTCAAAATGGTCTGAAACCGCTGAAAGGTGTCGAAAAATATGATGAAACCTATCCGCCTGGATTTGTACTGTTTCAAAATCCTGAGGCGGGTTCGTTGGTAAAAAAAGGCCGGCGTGTTTATTTAACCGTCGGCAAGGGAAAAATGGTGTTCGAAATGCCCAATCTTGTTGGAAAAAATGAGCGTGATGTCATGTTTATTCTGGATGAGAATCAGCTGAAACTCGGAAAGATCGACCGGAAAATGGATCATTATTACCCGGAAAATGTGGTGATCGATCAGTCTATTCGTGAAGGGAATAATGTGGCTACCGGACAAATTATCGATATCGTGGTCAGTTTGGGTATACAGCCGTTGAATTATATCGTGCCGGATGTGGTGGGAAAAAGTCTGGAAGAAGCCGAGGAAATTGTGTACAAGGCGGGGCTGGTACTCGGCCGGAAAGAATACCAGATCACCCAGAAACTTTTGCCCAATACAATACTTAGCCAGAATATGCGACCCGGTACTTCTGTTTCAAGGGGAGATAGTATTCACGTGGTGATCAGTACTTTAACGAATACTGAGGAGGAACAATAGTGGCCAAAATTGCCCCTTCAATTTTAAATGCCGATTTTTTGCGGCTTCAAAAAGATATCAATGAGGCCGTCATTGCAGGCTGTGACTGGATTCATCTGGATGTCATGGACGGTCATTTTGTCCCCAAAATAACTTTCGGTCCCATGATCGTCGAGGCGGTGGATAAAATGACGCCGGTGCCTTTGGATGTTCATCTGATGGTGGAACATCCGGATACCATGCTGTCGGATTTTGTTCAGGCCGGTGCGGAAAATATAACGGTTCATTATGAAACCTGTCCTCACCTGTGGCGCACCATTGACACGATTCACGCCCTGGGTGCCCGGGCCGGTGTCACCGTAAATCCGGCCACACCTGTAAATTTGCTGGATCCCATCCTCGAACGCGTGGACCTGGTTTTGGTCATGACCGTTGAAACCGGTTACGGCGGCCAGGAATTTATTCCTCAATCTCTGACGAAAATCGCCTGGCTGGATCAACAACGGCGTAGCCGGGGGTTAAATTTTTACATCGAGGTGGATGGGGGAATCGATTTAGAGACGGCGCCTCTGGTTGTTAAAGCCGGGGCGGATGTTTTGGTGGTGGGGACATTTATTTTCATGAGTGACAATATTACGGCGACGGTGAAAAGCTTGCGGAAGGTTATTGGCGGGATTTAGGGATTGCTGAAAATTTTAACAAAATGTTACCAGAACTTGGACTCTAATTCATAACCTCAGGCAGTGAGTTCAGATTCTACAGAAATAATGGCACACCATGATGTTGTTTATAAAGAACCTGGTACAGCATTTCGAGAGATTCCTGGCGAATTTATTTTTTCACCACTCGTTCCCAAGCTTGGCTAATCTATTGTAATAATTATGTGAATATCTTCGGATCTGCATAAAGAGACATCTTTTCGGCATTGCGCATCGCTTGGGAACGCATTCGGGGATGCTGAGGCATCCCCTTCGAGAGCTGTTAATGTGCTTTTTTATATTGAAATCCAAAAGTACAACATATATTTAATCAAAACTTAATATTTTATAATTTTTCGATTTTAAAAAAAATATGAAATAAACCTTGACAATTTAAACTCTTGTTTTTATATTAAATATTATTTGCAGGTTTGTAAACGGACGGAGAACCCTGCATTAGAATCGCTAATCAATGCCTGTAAATAAAAAAGAGTGGGGAAATCCGTTTGGAATTTTTCAGGAGGTAGCGGTAACATGCCCAAGGGCAAGATCAAATGGTTCAATGAAAGCAAAGGATACGGCTTCATTGAACAGGAAAGCGGTGATGATGTATTTGTACATTATTCCGTCATTGATATGGACGGCTTCAAAACACTCCCGGAAGGGGCTGAGGTGGAGTTTGATGTGGAGACGGGTGACAAGGGATTGCTGGCCAAGAGAGTTGTTCGTGTCTAAAAACACCTCTTGCAGTAATTGCCGTCTTTTCATTTTAAACCCCACGATGTTTTGGTGGGGTTTTTTTGTGTGACAACAAGTAGTACTGTTTTGATAAAGGAGTATAATGAAAAAAGTATTTGATAAAGCTGCAATCGATAAAATTGCCCAAGTTCTGAACATAGTACCCAAATTTAAGGGCAATAACTATCGTTTTGTCATCATCAACGAAGAAGCACAAACCCATATTTCATTTGAGATTTATCCTGATATCCCTATCGGTAAAAAAATCGGCAACTTGATTTCAGTTTATACTCCGAACTCTCATCTGCAGTTGCATTTCTGTACCGGTTTTGTCGTCAGTGAACTGTTGGGGGAGGTTACATTTATCGGTGAATGGGGCGGACAGCTATCCGGCTTGATCATTGAAAAAGTGGGCGGCTGTTCTTTGTACGCCAATGTCGACAGTAAATTGTTATCCGGTGATTTTACCCAATTGGGCCCCGAAGTGATGTTGTCCGGTGTCGCTCTTTCACTGGCGGAACATATTTTGCCGGAAGCGGGCGGGTGATGACAAATTGACTGCAAGAAATTTTTCCGGCGGAATTGCAGATTTATTAAAAAGTTTTATCGATTATCTGACCATCGAACGGCAGGTCGCGGCCAATACGGTCCAGGCTTATCAGCGCGATCTCGAACGATATGTCAATTTCCTGGACAGCATTCCCGTTAACGATCCCAGTATAATTACCCATCAGCATATTTTTAATTTTTTAAAAGTCCTGAATGATTTGGAATTGTGCGCGACCACCATTTCTCGGAATCTGTCGGCAATCCGGGCGTTTCACAAGTTTTTACTGGGGGAGGGATCAAGTCCTTCCGATCCGACTGAAAATATCGCCGTACCCAAACCCTGGTTCAAGCTGCCTGATGTCCTGGATACTTTTGAGGTGAACGCTTTATTACAGCAACCCGATGTGACGACGGACCACGGTGTGCGTGACCGGGCGATGCTGGAGTTTCTCTATGCAACCGGTTGCCGTGTCAGTGAATTGATACAGGTACGATTGGCGGATATATTCTGGAAAGAAGAGTTTGTGCGTATTTTCGGCAAAGGCAGTAAGGAACGTATGGTACCCGTTCATACCGTTGCTCTGGAATGGATTGCCCGTTATCAACAGCAGACGCGAAACAGACTCGACGCCATGGGTTATACGAGAGGGATTCTGTTTTTAAATCGTTTCGGTAAAAAGCTGAGCCGGGTGAGTGTGTGGAAAGCCATTAAAAAATACAGCCTGCAGGCAGGAATCGTCAAGGATGTCAGTCCTCATTCATTACGCCATGCTTTTGCCACTCATCTCATCGAAGGGGGAGCGGATCTGCGTTCCGTTCAGGAAATGCTGGGCCATGCGGATATTATAACCACCCAAATATACACCCATCTCGACCGCAATCAGTTGAAAAAAATCTATCAAAAATTTCATCCGCTGGAAAATGCGAAAATATAACGAGGACATGCGTACCATCGGACATAAAATCATCCGGCTCGGTTCCACTCCCTCCACCAACGATTATTTGAAACTGCTGGCCGGGCAAAATGCCGAAGACGGCCTTGTGGTTACCGCCAACGAGCAAACAGCCGGCCGGGGACAGGGGGGACGGGCGTGGGTTTCACCGCAGGGATCCGGATTATATTGCTCTGTTCTGCTGAAACCGGATTTTCCGGTGGAATATATCGGCCTGTTGTCTCTCTTTCCCGCGGTCGCCGTCGCTGATACTGTTGTCAATTTGACCGGACTGCGCGTCAATTTAAAATGGCCCAACGATGTTTTGATAAATACTCGTAAAATCGCCGGAATTTTGGCTGAAACCAAAATTCGCGATTTTAAAATACAATGGGCTGTCATCGGCATAGGCGTCAACGTAACAAACCGGCTTCACGATCTCGATCGCTTTAACAATGGTGCCGGATCGCTGTATACCGAAACCGGCACCGATTTTTCGGTACAGACTGTTCTGGATTTGCTTATTTTTCAGTTGAATTTGGTGATAAAATATGACAAATTTGAATCATGGCGGGCTCAACTGATCCTTCGATGGCAACAGTTATGCGGCCATATGAACCGGTCCGTTTCGGGTCCGTCCGTACCCAGCGGAATATTTCGAGGATTAGACGACGCCGGCCGTGCGCTGGTGGAGACACCCGATGGACTTCAAGTTGTTACCGGACGTTTTAAACATGTAGACGAATAAAGGAGTTTCAAAATGCTGCTTGCAATCGATATCGGCAACACACATATTGCGGTCGGTATGTTTCAAAAAGAAAAACTACAGGCGCACTGGAGAATCTCGAGCACCTACAAGCGTACGGAGGACGAAACCTGGATTTTGTTCAAGGCCATCTGCGCCGATTATGGTTTTGAGTTGTCCGATATAAAGGGCGTCGCTATTTCTTCAGTGGTTCCCGACATGACCTTTATATTCGAGCTCATGGTGCGGAAATACCTTCGCCTGGAGCCGGTGATCGTTCATCATGAACTTGACCTGGGACTAAAGATTTGCTATGACATCCCCGGCAACGTCGGTGCCGATCGATTGTGCAATGCCGTCGCCGGATTTGCCAAATACAATGGTCCCCTTGTTATTCTGGATTTCGGCACCGCAACCACATTTGATGTAATCTCTGAAAACGGCGAGTACCTGGGCGGTATCATCGCTCCGGGTGTCGAAATGTCCGCTTTGATCATGAGTCAAAAGGCGGCAAAACTACCACGAGTCGAACTGAGTTTTCCGGCCACTGTGATCGGTGGATCTACGGAAACCAGTATCCAGTCGGGATTATTGTACGGTACTGTTGCCATGATCGACGGTTTGATCGAAAAAATACATAACGAATTGGGAAAAAAATCGGAAACAGTAGCGACAGGCGGACTTGCGAGGGTATTGCTGGATAAATTAAAAACGGTTCAATATCATGAACCGTTTTTAACACTGGATGGACTGCGTCTTGTCTATAATCGTAATCGTTGATCTCTTAAACAGAAATAACTTCCGAAACCTCCGGCAGTTGATTTTTTAATTCTCTTTCTATACCCATTTTCAGCGTCATTTGCGCCATTGGGCACGATCCGCAGGCACCCTGCAGTTTTACCCGTACCGTGCCGTCTTCAACATCTACCAGCTCCACGTTACCGCCGTCCGCCTGCAGCATGGGACGGATCTTTTCCAGTACTTTTTCAACTTTATCGTATAGTTCCTGACTCATTGTTTGACTTCCTCTTGTTTTTTTTCTTGAACCTCTGGTTTCTGTTCTTCGGTTACTTTTTGTTTAATGCGTATGACATAACTTTTTGTCGGACATTTTTTCGCCGCTTCATATAACTCTTCATGAGTGATATCTTGAATAACCGGAAGGTTCTCTTCCATTATTATGCATCCTGAAGGTGTCACTTTGGGAATGGTGCAAATTTTACATGCAAAACAACCGACTTTACAAACAGATTTCACCGCTTTGGCCTTGTCCTGGGAAACACAGCCCAGATAGACTGTTTGACTTCTTGGAATGAGGGTAAAGATATTCCGCGGGCAGGTGGTGACACAGATACCGCACGCCGTGCATTTATCTTCATCGACAACGGGCAAACCGTTATCATTCATATGCAGGGCATCGAATAAACAGGCTCTCACGCAGGAACCGAGCCCGAGACAGCCGTATTTGCACGCCTTTGCACCGCCGGCAATCATCATGGCTGCCTGGCAATCGTTTATTCCCTGATATTCAAACTTGTCCGGTGCTTCTTTGTTCCCGCCCTGGCACTGTAACACGGCAACCCGGGGTTCTTCGGCTTCCACACCGCTTACGCCCAGAATGTCGGATATTCTTTGAGCCGTTTCACTTCCGCCCGGGGTGCATTTATTGGGCGCAACCCGTCCGGCCACAACGGCTTCGGCAAACGCGGCACAGCCGGGCTGACCGCACGCACCGCAGTTGGCATTTGGCAATACATCCTGCACCAGTTCGACTTTCGGATCCACTTCCACGGAAAATTTTTTCGATGCATAAGCCAAACCGGCACCGAATAAAAATCCCAGACCTCCCAAAGCGATAATCGATGATACGAATAAGAATATCATTTTCCACTCGTAAAATTCATTAAATAATTAAGCGTAAATATACATAATCTGCGATAGAATTGCAAGGAGTAAAACATCGTTAAAAGTAAAATCTCAGTTACGGGTGGGACAGAACAGGTGCGACGCACCTTCTTTTGCTAAGTTTATGTAATTTAATTATTTGTAAAAATATTGTGGGCCGGTGCGTCGCACCTTCCACCCATAACTGAGGTATTACCGTTAAAAGTTGGTACTGATTTTTACAGGCTAAAAATTTTTTGACAACAGGTTATCCCTGAGTATTTTTAAAAACATTTCATCAAACCCGGGGTTTCATCCGATGCTCTATCTCGTTCCCTGGCTTGGTGTAATTTTTGCATAAATCCTGCAAATAGCAACGAAAACGCGATAAAGAAACCCGCTCTGTTTATGCACGAGGCTTGGGAACGCGTTCATAAAAATCAAACCGCTGGAAGGCTTCAAGTGTATCGTTTTTCAGAGTACTTTTTCCCACCCATAGCTGGGCTTTTGCGCAAGGGGTAATTATCAGGGTATCCCCCGAAATTCTACGATGCACTATATTTAATGTGATGATTTATATTAATTTAAAGGATGGAATAATTGTCATATAAATAATTTAATGGTTAA
>JAFGEC010000037.1 GCA_016931775.1 Candidatus Zhuqueibacterota bacterium
CGAACCCACACTGTTGTTGACTTCATGTGACATCATCCGGATGACCTTTTCATAGGCCTGGCTCTCGACTTGCAGTATTTCCTTGGCCAGATCTTCGATATAATAAAAAGTCCTTTTGACCCCTCGGTCCAGAAAATACGATTTATGACATTTATATCGGTTGATGCCGTTCATTTGTATTAAAATTGTACTGTTATTTTCCAGTTTCGATAATTCGGCACCCCAGGGATCTTGCAGAGCTTTTATGGCGGTGGGATATTCATTTGTATTGATATTTAAAATTTGCATTCCCACCTTATTTATGACTTTAATATTATGGTTAATGTCCAAAATGATGATTCCGGCCGGTGAGGCATCGATCAGTTTTTCCAAAAAGAAGTGTTTTTCGCTGGCTTTTATTCTTTCAAGCCGGAGTTGATCGATCATTTTATTGTATACGTCGATGAGTCCGTCAAATTCCGGTTGGCCGATGGGCAGGAACTTTAAGCCGAAATCCTTATCCGCGATGGAATCGATTCCGGCTTGAAGCAGATCGAATGGTTTGAAAAAAATCTTGTAAAAATGAAAGAAAAAAATGAGTGACAGGGCGATCAGAATTTCACAGGCGAGAAATAGAATTTTATTGTTTTGATAAATTGAAACGGTTACAGAGATAAGCGTGATATATATCAAGGCAAAGAATAATAAAAATTTCGTTTTCAGTTTCATGCTAATTATTCTGTTTAAATGGAATACCGTATTTTTCGATGCGTCTGTACAGGGTGCCTCGACTCAATCCCAACGCTTTTGCAACCTTGGATAGATTACCGTTAAATTTATCCATGGACTTTTGGATCATTTCCTTTTCAATCTGATCGAGTGTCATGGATCCGGCAGGAGGGAGGCTGGATTTTGCCGGGAAAACGGACTTTTTTTCCATTGCTTTTTCAAAATCAGCAATGTCCAATTCCGATTTGCCTGAGAGAAGCCAGGTCCGTTCGACCAGATTTTTGAGTTCACGGACGTTACCGGGAAAATGTAAACTCTCCAGCCACCTCATGGTTTTCGAATTGACCGATATAAAATCCTTCCGGTATATGGTTTTTAATTCGTCAAGAAAATGTTTCACAAGGAGCAGGATGTCCCCGCGGCGTTCGCGCAGGGGAGGAAGTTTTAAAGTGATTAAATTAATGCGGTAAAAGAGGTCTTCCCGAAAGGTGCCTTTTTCGACCATCTCATGCAAATTGCGGTTTGTTGCACAAACGACGCGAACATCAAGTTTTTTTGTATGGCTGTCACCTAAAACCTGATAGGTTTTATCCTGCAATACTCTTAGGAGTTTGACCTGTGAAACCGTATCCAGGTCGCCGATTTCATCGAGAAATATGGTTCCACCGTTGCCGAGTTCAAACCGGCCGACTCTGTCGCTATAGGCATCGGTAAATGCGCCCTTTTTATGTCCGAATAATTCGCTTTCAAAAAGCGTCACGGATAATCCACCCAGATTGACTTTGACAAAAGGATTGTTTTTTCTGGTACTGTTTTTATGAATGGCTTCCGCCACGAGTTCTTTGCCTGTGCCGCTTTCCCCGAGGATCAACACACCGGCATCTGTTCCACTAACCCGGCCGATGGTTTCCAATACCGATAATAACTGCGGGCTGTTGCCGATCATGTTGGAAAAGTCAAACCTTTTATCCAGTTCTTTTCTTTTAATGTCTTTCACCGGAAAAGACGGCTTGGCTAATTTAAGAGCCGTGTCTATTGCCTGAAGTAAACTTTTGTTCTCCCATGGTTTACTTAAAAAATCAAACGCTCCTTTTTTCATACCTTCCACAGCCAGTGAAATGGATGCCCAGGCGGTGATTAAAATGACAGGAATTTTAGGCGTTAAACTTTTTAAATCTTCCAGAAATCCTAATCCCTCCCGGCCGGAGGTGTCGTTGCCGAAATTAAGATCCAGGATAATTAAATCAGGTTGATTGTCCTCGATAATTTTGAGTGCCTGTTCCGGAAAAGACGCACAGGCCGTTAAAAATCCGTTTTGTCCGAGCAGTAAACTGATGGATTTCTGTACGGCGATGTCATCGTCTATAATTAATATCATTTGATCCGTCTGGTTCATTTAAATCCGTTTTATATACACTTAAAATACGATTATTTTCCTTCAAGTCAATACAAAAGCGTTGCACAGCCGGTTTTTGGAGGTCAATCGACCTGCATTCCATCGAATAAATGGAAAATCCGATTGGTTTGTTTGGACAAATGTTCGTCGTGAGTAACCATGACGATTGTGGTGTTTTCGTTTTTATTTAAATTTTGAAGTATATCCATTATTTCACCGCCCATCTTGCTGTCCAAATTGCCGGTCGGTTCGTCGGCAAGAATGATATTCGGATGGCCGACGATTGCTCTGGCAATCGCGACACGTTGTTTCTGGCCGCCGGACAGCTGGCTCGGGTAATGTTTGGTTCTGGCGGAGAGGCCGACCTTTTTAAGCGCATCCAGCGCTTTTTGCCTTCGTTCCTTGCCGGTGACCCCTTTTCTGTATAACAACGGCAATTCGACATTGTCAATTACAGGTATATCATTTATGAGATGAAAACTTTGAAAAATATAGCCCAATTTTTTGTTGCGGAACAGCGCCAGTTTTTTATCCGGCCAGTTTTCGATTTGAAAATTATCGATGCTCACCGAGCCGTTTGTCGGATTATCCAGTAATCCGATCATATTCAGCAATGTACTTTTTCCGCAGCCAGATGGTCCCATGATAGAGACAAATTCACCTCTGTCGATTGATAAATTGATATTGTTCAACGCAACGGTTTCGATTTCGTCGGTTTGATAGACTTTATCCAGTTTTTCCAGTGTAATCATTGTTGTACCTTTCTATTTAAAATAATTATTCTTCATGCAAAGCAAGGGCCGGTTTTATTTTTGCAGCCTGCAGACCCGGAATCAGGCTGCAAAAGCCGACCAGCAGGTAAATGACAAGACCGGCTGTGAGTACGGAGCTTGTAAAATTTTGAATATCCAGGGAAATCAGTTTAAGTAACGGTACCTGCGCGAAAATAAACAAGCCGATTATCATTCCGATTGATGCCCATACCAGCATTTCCAGTACGATCTGTGTGAATATTTTTCCGGTATCGGCCCCAACGGCCCGGCGCAGTCCGATTTCCATTTTTCTTAGACTGATATTGTACCACAGGACTCCGAATAATCCAAACAAGACGATCAATAAAATGAAAGAAAATACGATAGCAACCATAACAATGGGTATCCATATCTTGCGGAAATATTTTGCTCTTTCTGCTGCCAATGGGGTGATCTCTATCCCGTAATCCGGAAATGCCAAAGACACCGAGCGTGCCATGTTATTAATGTCCCCAAGAGTCGTGCCGTGTCTGGCTCTGAAATAATCCGTTCGTGCTCTGGACCATGAATTAATATTCAAATTATTAAACCCGTTCATATAAAACATAATATCAACGGGACGGGAAAACTCTCCGTGATATTTATAAGAATCCACCACACCGATTACTGTAAAATAATTTTCACAAAACTGGATGGTCTCTCCAATCGCTTTTTTGTCCTTGAAGAGTTTTTGTTTCACGGTTTTATTGATGATCAGGGGATTATAATCAGGCCTGTCGTCCGATTCCATAAACCAGCTTCCGGCGATAAGATTCAATTTGAATATTTTGTCCATATTCGGACCGGTTTGAGTCAGATGGACCTTTTCCAACACCTGATCTCCGTACGTCACCTTGCCGTTAACCTGTGTATATCCCTCGTGATATGGCTCGTTCCACGACCATTCGCCATAGATTTCTACCAGACTGTTTAATTTAACCCATTCAAAGACGTCTTCATTATATCCCCCTCCGCCAAAAAAACCGGAGCCCTCGTTATCGTATTGACTTACCGAAACCTGGTAGATATTCTCAAAATCAAAACCCAACGGATAGCCGTTATTGTTTTTAAAATGATACATAAAAGTGCAGATTGCCGCCAGTGCGATAAAGGTTATTGTAAATTCAACGATCAGCAGCATCTTTAGCCGTTTTGCCTTCCATATCAGAAAATTGAAATAGTGAAAAGAGTCATGCTGATTCAGCGCGTCTATAATTTTCATCCGGCTCATTCTATACGCCGGTAGAAATCCGGTCACCACACCGAAAAATATCCAGAGAGCCAGGATAAGCAGAATACTTTTGGTGTTCATAACAATGTGCAGGCCCGGTATAACGGAACTCTTGTTAAACACCCAAAAGAACAAAAAAGTGAGGACGAGACCTAAAATACCGCTGAAAACCGTAATGGTCATGTTTTCAAAGATAAACTGTTTGGACAGCGTGAGATTGTTGCCGCCGAACGATTTCCTTACCCCGATTTCTGACGAACGCTCATTGATACGGCTGATATGAATGTACAATAAATTGATGGCCGGCAGCAGGATAAAAAAGAAAAAGATGACGATATAAGCGGCATGTATCACCCCCTCCTGTTTTAAGCGAATGGAAAATAGATTCTCGAATAATCCCTGTAATAGCTTGTTAAATGAATCACTTTCCAGGTCTCCGTCAATTTTGGTTAAACCATCATAACTCCCAAGTTCAAAATTGGTGATGAGATGCCGGAATTCGGATATTATTTGTGAAAACTGACTTTTTGAGCCGGCCAGCATCAGACAAATACATCCGGAGCCGAAAATATCTTTTTTTGTGTATTCAAGCGACGTCGTGATGGGCAGGTAAAAATTCGCATGGGTTCTTTGACGTGAAATATCAACATTCTCAACCACACCGATAATTTTGTATTGATTTCGAAAAAATTTAACCGTTTTCCCGACAGCGTTTTGGGAACCAAAAATGAGGTCTTTGGTGTACCTGTCGATTACGGCAACCAGTTGGGAGTTATCAATATGAATTTTGTTGAAAGGCTTTCCTTCAATGAAATTAAAATCCGCAATTTCCCAAAAGACATCATCGGTATAAACACCTTTGAGCTTTGTTTTTTGTTCGTTGATGTAAAGATTATAATAATCCCCAGCCGTTACCATGCCGATCTTGTCCGGTGTTTTCATAGGTTTTATGTATTTATCGATAAAATCATATGTCGGCCTCACGTACATGGTACCGGACATGCCGTAGTCTCTTTGAAGCGAAAATTTTATCAGTTCAAATACCAATACCCGGTCAAAACGGCTCTGCGGTGATTTAAATGCGGCGATATGAGATGCTGTGGAAATGATGATCATCAGGAACATCAATGGCACGGCGATTCCGAAAATGGTAATGAATGAATAGATTTTTTTCCTCTTCAGGATGGACAAGGTGATTTTTAAATTGTTTTTAAACATGGCTTTTTCCGTTGTTCATTGTTATTGTTTATTATTCGATTCGACACAGGTTATCATTTTGCCGGCCGTGCTGCGAGAGTTATTGGTGCGGCTGGCATTTTACCCTCCGGTTTTTTTATGTTAAAGCCTCTCATTTATTCATCCTCCATGGCCAGGCTTTGGTGATTTTCAAAATCATACAGGGTCAGGATTCGAATGGTATAATATGTTTTCCAGTAATCAGCCAGGGCAATAATATAATCCAGCTTTGCCCGGTCCTTTTCTTCCAGTGCAATGTTGTATTCTGTCAGGCTGATATCGCCGGCGATGTATCTTTTACGCGCAATTTCGTAACGCTCGGCAGCCGTAGTGTCCGCCTCACAGCAACACTCGATCAGATTTTTCAGCGTCCTGAAATACTCGATTTCCGTGATGGTTTCCTGGCGAAAGTATATTTTATCTTGCTGAACGGTGTATTCAACGAGTTTCAAATTTGCCTGGGCCGTTTTATAATTTGCTTTGGCCCGACCCCAGTCCAAAATGGGCACAGATACACCAAAATTAATCGTCTGCAATGTCTGCGGATCTCGATAGATTGAAAACAAATGTGATGCAATGTTCGTGGTGCCGTAACTCATGTATAACGTTGCATTTAAGCCGCTTTCTTTTTTTGTCCGTTCTGCTTCTTGTTTCGCTTCCAGAATTTCCCGTTTAAATTCTACCGACCTGCGGCTGTTTGCCAGCGCCTGAAAAATTGCCAGCGAATCATCGATTGAAAAAAAAGTTATGTTTTCCGGTACAGAAAAAGCATAAATATTTGTATTCTGAAGTCCGGTATATGAGTTTAATTCCAGTTGGGCGGTTCCCTGTGAAAGCAAGGCCCTTGAAATAGATTTTTGAGCCGAAATCAGCCCGAATTTAAGCTGCAGCAATTCATTCTGCGATATTTTACCCATGGCATATTTTTCCCGGCCCAACTGGTAGATGGTTTCAGCGTTCTTTAGGTTTTTTTGAGTCATCTCGTAACTGGTACGGGCGATGAGCAAATTGAAATATTTTAATGTGGTCGTGTAGGCTATTTTTTCCGCGTTTTCAACATATTCCTTCAATGACTCTTTGTATTTCAGGGGCTCGATCCGCTTTTGCCACTTTAAATGATTATACATAAAAAGCGGCTGTTCAATACCGATAAAAAACGGCGCTCCGCTGTAACTGTAAAAATCCTGATTGATGTTGTCGATTCTGCTCAAATCCGAGTTCAGAAACAGTTTGCCACCGGTCAAGCCGATGTTTTGTTCCAGGGATAGTGAAATATTCGCCTGGCTTTGCCGGATATTCCGGTGTGCCAGGCTGCCGTCGTCCTGCAATATGGCGATGTTGCTGTTTTGATAGGAGGGAAGTGTCGAATTGACCACCAATTGGGGCTTGTAATGGGATTTATAAAATTTCCATCGCCAGTATTTATTTTCCTTTAACGTTCTACTTTTCATCGCCTCCGGGGAGTGATTTTGTGCGCAGGTAATAACATGCTCGAGCGTGTAAAATTCCGCCGTTGTTCGTGCGAAAACGATTCCGGCAGTTGCCAGAAGGATGCCTGGCATACAAAAGAGTATGAATATCGCTTTTGTTATCCGGCAATCCGGTTCTTTATTTATTGTGTTTTTTCCCATTTTTCCCGGTCTATGGTCTCATTTTATCTTTAAAATTTCGTGATTTTCATATTCCGACATGTCGGAGATGACAACCTTTTCGCCTTGAACAAGGCCGCTCAAAACTTGAACATGATCGAAATTACTGTTGCCGAATTCCGTTTCTTTTCTGACAAGTTTGTCTTTTTTGACCACGAATACTTTTTGCCTGGTTCCGCCCTTGTAAAAAGGCCCGTTTTTTACACGGACAACGTTTTCCCTGAACGCCGTTTCAACAGAGACATCCACCTTTAAATTCGGTCTGAGAAGCGGGTGGTTTTTGTTCTCCAGTTTGATTTTAAACTGAATGATATTGTTTGCAATGGAAGGCGAAATGCTGACGATCTGTCCGGCGAGCTGTACGTCTTTATTGATACGCACGAGCACCCGGCATCCGTTGTACAATTTCGACGCATGCATACCTGAAATCGTCCCTTCCACATTGTAGCTTTCAAGATTGGCAATTTTGACCAGTTCCTCACCGGCGCTCACCGTTTGTCCGATCTGGCTGTTCAGCCAGGTAATAACGCCTTTTTTGTCTGACTTAACCGTTGCTTCTTTAAGTTTTTCGTTTATTTCTTTGACGTTTTTTTGCTGAATGTTGATTTCATAATTCAGGCCCTTCAGATCAGCCAGCATGGATTTTTCCTTATTTATTATGGTCTCTTCAATTTGAAGGAGCTCGAGTTTGGCTATTTTTAAATTTAACTCGGCCTTTTCAATTTTCTCTTTCGTGCTGCCGCCGATTTGATTGAGATATTTTTCCTCATTGAGCTCGGCTTCCATACTTTCAACATGTAATTTTTTTATTTCATATTGCGTTCTCAGGTCTATCAGGGCTTTTTCCAGCTGCAGTTCCAGCTGGTTGACACTGTTCTTTCTCAATGCGAGCTGATCTTTGAGTTTTTCGAGGTTGAGTTTTGTTGTTTTCGTATCCAGGAACAGAATCGAATCACCCGGTTCAACCGTGTCGCCTGTATTGCGGTAGATTGTTTTAATGGTTGATTGAATGGGGCTTGTCTTTATTTCTTCAAATTCGGGTAATACCGTACCGGACGCCGAAACGGTCGCCTGGATGTCACCGATTTCTGCAACTGCAATATAGAATTCACTTTTTCTGATGGACGGTTGTACGATATTCCGTAAAAACATCAGCAGCAGAAAAAACAGCACTGCCGATACGACGAATTTCAGCATCACTTTTTTTGTGCGTTTACGTTTGACCGTGTCAGGTAAAACTCTATCCATTCTTTAAACTCCATTTATTCAAGTCTGAAAGAAAATTCCGATTCTCGAAGCCCTGTCTCGTCCACGACCGGGATTCCCTGCCAAATCGGACTGTTCATTCATGCATTGTCCAGATCAAAAAGTGTGCCAATTGTGTAAATCATTGTTTTGTATTATTTTATTATTATCTTTTCGCTTTGAACTGATGTCAAAAACCGGACAAATCGTCCAGTTTTGAACAAATGGGGCGCGAATCGCATTATTATTTATTGGAAGAAGTGAGTTATATTATGAGGAACGATTTGATGAATAGTGTCTACCCGGATAGTCACGCTTTCAGGTCTGTTATTAACGTTTATTTTTTTAGGGGAGCTGTTTGAACTTTTTGTATGTAACGACAGCTCGTTTTAGGTGAATTTTTTTCGAGTGTTAAATTAGGTTGACGGCTATGCGCAATGCGGGATCAGTGGCCAATAAAAGAGGATTAAACTTTTTATTTTCAACAGTATTCAAAGTTGACTCCAACGCGCAGTGAGGTGAGGAGCTACGATCCTTTTATTCGCCGAAGCTAAAAACTGAATTCCTTTTGATTCGATTCAAGATACCCGAGCCAATACCTTCCTCCCTCATAATATCTCTGAGGTAATTCAATCCGGAACACACAAGTCATATAAAAATCGCAACGGTAATGGCCGGCCGGAATATACGGGTATCCTCTTGACCTAACGGTTCTGCTCAACTTTTCATGCGCGCCCACTTTAACGAACCAGCCGCTGTTAAAATCAAACGGAAAGTCCAGGAAACATCCATCTTGATATGTCGGTATAATTGTATTCCAGGTGCTGTCCCGGAAAATAATTCCGCTTGAAAAACATTGAAATACACTCGTCGTTGTTAAATTCGGATCCAGGACATACAGATCATCCATGTCGTTGTTTTCATAGGTGAAAGTATAACTGACCGTCGAGGTGTCTGAATTTTCCGTAACGGCGACTGAATCCAATGTGAGTGTAATACCCCCATGAAAGATCGAGCTTTCGATCAAAGCATCCTTAATAACCTGATTATTACGCGGATCATTGTGGCGTTGATCTCTGGGCAAAAAGTGAGACAGGTGAATCACATCTTTGGGAAACATTTCAGCAAACGCAATCAGTCCTCCGATGGCCGGACAATTGGGAACAAATGCTATATCTCTTGTATAAAGAGCGCCCACAAAAACCGGTTGATTTTTTGTTTTCAAGACAAACGGTACCAGACTTTCGTCGTTGTGATTTTTTAATTCCGGAATGTATTTTTCCTTGTCTCCCTTTAAATAGATAAAGTGGGTGGAAAAGTCATATATCGAAATATCATCTGATGTCAGCCAGGGTGTGGATTGGGTGGTTAGTGATTTCATGTCTTTTTCCAACGCCTCTTGCAGAGTCAGTGTGGTATCGTTTAAGAAATAGAATTCAATGCCATTTCCCTCCGGTTTAACGGGATTCTTTGTATCCGAACACCGGACAAAGATTACAAGAACCAAGTAAAAAAGAAAGAAATTTTTCATTTTACATTCTCCTTATTACGATCTGACGTTTTGATTATTAATGGCGGCAGACCTGTGGTTGATTCCCGAACCACGGCAGCAAGCGCTTACTTACGCCCGGCAAAAATTCCAATCGTTCCGATTCCAAGTGATTTCATTAAAAATCGTCGATTCATTATTCTCTCCTTTATTTTCTCACTCGCTTAATCATGTGCACGAATCGAAATACCGTTTGCCCAGAACGAGCTGGGTTTTGCGGCTTCTTTCGGATAATCGTGCCGCAGAGATTTTCTTTCAGGTGCGAGCGAGTGTAATTGTCTTTCCAGTGCCGAATCGTCCTGACGGCTCAAGTCCGCAGCTTCTTTTTGTGTGAGCGGCATAACGATCCAATATTGGGGATCCTCTCCGTCCACCCAGTCGATCTGTTCGGTGAATATAGAGATAAAACACTGCGAACAGGATGGGCATGTGAGTATCATCACGTGAAAATGTGATTCATCAACAAGAGTCTCAGTTCGTTTTAATTTTCTCCGTGCCGCCCATGCCGTGTCAGCGGAAGAAGGCCAGCAAAGCTGACATCCAAAGTTGTTTTTCGGTCTGTTACTACTCATTTTCTTCGTTTCCGCAAATTAACCGTTTAATTGGTGGTGGAGGATTGTATCAAATATCCCGAATCGAAAAGAAGCGTGTAAATACGTCACTTCCGCTGTCGGTTTATGCAAAAGAGCTCAAAATATCACGCCCGCGCAACAGGCTGCCGCAGAATCACATTTTTTGTAGCTGTGACGGACATGTTTCCAGGGAAAATCTGTGTGAAAAAGATTTCTGATGTAACCTCCAATTTCAAATTCAGCTTTGAACGAGCTCCATCGGTTCCCATGTCGCCGAAAAAGCCGTAATGACAAAAGGAATTATTTTGTTAACAGAAGCTGAATCGTCTGCCAAAATTCTCCTGCCCGTAATCGACACAAGTAAAAACCGCTTGACAGAGGTATTCCGTTTTCATTTTTACCGTCCCACCGTATCGTAAAAGATCCTTCCGGTAAATAATTATCGTAGAGGGTTCTGACGCGCTGTCCTTGTGAATTGTAAATGCACAGATTCACCCATGCCTTCCGGGACAGGTCATACTGAATCGTGGTACCGGAATTGAATGGATTCGGGTAGTTAGGGTACAATGTGAAAGCAAGGGGTGTGATATTTTTCCCCTCGACTTGTGATACATCCGTCCTTTGAAGATAATGGATTCCCCCGTAGGCTTCGCCCACGATCAGATCCGGTTCGCCATCGCCGTTTATATCTGCGAATTCAGGCGCCCCAAAATCTGAAAAATCCAAATTGTTGAATTTATCAGTCATAAGTGTAAATTCCATTGATGAGTAGGTTGTCTGTTCATAATGAACAAGAGTTGCGTATCTTGTCCCAATGATTAAATCCAATAAGCCATCGTCATCAATATCCGTAAAAGTAGGACAGATATTTCCATTGATTTCAATATCGTTGAAAAAATCCGTAATCAGGGAAAAGGTGGATGACCCAACCGAGTCCTGCTGAAAATGATGGAGTTTGCCATAAGCATCTCCGATGATCAAATCCAGACGTGTATCGTTATCCAGATCTGCAATGCAGGGGGCGACGGCGTAGATATCAATCGTTCCGCATGGGTTTTTCAATTTCTCGGTAAAAGATAACGAGCCGGGAGCGTCCTGTTCATAAAGAAGAATGCCATGCCAGGTTCCAATCAGCATATCCAGTTGTCCGTTACCATCCAGATCGTAAATACATGGGGCGGCATAATCAACTTTTAAAAAATTTTCCATCTGCAAGGTAAAGAATGGGGATCCGGCTTCATCCTGTTCGTAAAGCATGATTCGACTGCCTGTCCCTTTTATTAAATCAAGCAGTCCGTCTCCATCAAGGTCTGTCAAGGCCGGATTCGCCCGGCTTCCCAGTTTCATGGCATCAATTTGAACCAGACGTGGTTTTTTCAAGGAAAAAGTAACCGAACCAGCTTCATCTTGTTCATAAAACAACAGATCACCTTCAAATGAGCCTACTATCATATCCAGGAGTCCGTTGCCATCCAGATCGGTCATACAGGGTTTCGCCGATCCGTTTATGGCGATACCGCTTAACGTATCGGATACAAGTTCAAAGGATCCGGAATGAACAGACTCCTGTTTGTAATGATGGATCAAGCCGTCATCGCTGCCGATGATCATATCCAGCAATCCATCACCATCCATATCCGAAAAACACGGTCTTGAAATGAGTCCTACATCAATATCGCAGAACGTTTCTGTTACAAGGCTAAAAGAGTTCGAGCCTGCAGCCTCCTGTTCGTAATAGTTTAAATTTCCGTCGTATTCGCCGATCAACATATCCAGCAGGCCGTCCCCGTCAAAGTCTGTAAAAGCGGGCAGGCATCGTGTGCCCGCATCGATATCGTTAAATTTTCTTGTCACAAGTGTAAAGTCTGTTGAGCCGTTGCTGTTTTGCTCGAAATGAGCGAGCTCCCCAACGACGTTACCGACCATCATATCCAGCAGCCCGTCGTTATCGATATCCGTAAAAGTAACCGACGTCCCTTCATTCACATTGATATCATTAAAAAAGTCCGTTATAAGCTGAAAGGATGTCGATCCCTCCGTCTCCTGTTCATAGTGGTACAACCGGCCGTCGCGGCACCCGACAATTAAATCCAGCAGGCCGTCATGATCGATATCCGTGATGGCGGGATCACTCTCATTGATGCCCTGCCCCCATCCGCCTTCGGTTATTTCGGTGTAAGATTGGCCAAATACAGTTGTGGTGAGAAAAGCCAGAGATACGAGAACAAGAATTTTATCGTTCATTTCGAGAAGCTCCTTTGGTTTTTTCAGATTCATTATTTATGCTTTTTTCTTAATTGGTTGCTAAAATTAGCGCAATCAACTTTGATGGATCGAATTATCAGCTGACACTTTTTGTTCTGTAGCTGATGAGGCGTGATCCATCCTATGGATTCGAGTTTCCTTTTATTTTTTAGATAATACGTTATGTAAAAATACAAGGCTTCCTTCATAAAAACCGCTAAATCCCCACTCTTTGAATTTCTAGGGCACAGGTAATTGAGCGATCCGGTTTTCGTCCGTTCCTTTGGCGATGCTTTTTTTTCATATTCAACACCATTATGAAATGTA
>JAFGEC010000349.1 GCA_016931775.1 Candidatus Zhuqueibacterota bacterium
CTGCCCGGTATATTCCAGTGTTTTACGCGCAATAATACTCGGGACCGTTTCTTTGACATATAATTCACGATAAAGATAATGATTGTTATACTGGTCAACGGCGATCCACACAACGGCCGTCGGAGCGGCGTATCCGTGATCGTATCCGCGGTATTTCGGCCATTCGTGCGGGATTTTAAACGGCGCGATGACATGCCGGTCACGCCGCCATTTTGAAAAATACTGGCCGGCAAACACGTCCCAGTCGCCGTCTTTCCACGCCCGGCGCAGGTCTTCCGGCAGGGAATCAAGCATGGCCACGTATTTGGGATCGTTTTGTAAAAGCTGGGGGGTGTCATATACCCTGGATGGAATAAAAATACGTGAAAATTTTCCTTCTGCTGTATTATGCCAGTAGGTTTTATTTCCGGCCACGTCCACCCATCTGCGTTTCACCCAGGCATGTCCTTTGCCGCCCGGGTTGGCGGTGCAGAACATTTGCGCTTTCAGCCCCGGCACTGTGGACCGGTTGGACATCCACAGCATTTCATAATCTAGTTCCCGGGGAATCTGCGTCAATTCTTCGATCAATATTTTCTGATATTCGTGGCCCTGGTATTTGGTATAGGCGTTTTTATCCTTGAGGTGTCCCGTCCGGATCAGGGCGCCGGACGGAAAACGAATTTTGGGCGGATTACCGGCGAATGTCGCCCGGGTGGGTCTGTACATGTGTCTGGCACGTTCTATCCAGTCCGAGAGGTCGTCACTGTTCTTGCGGATCACAAGGCCCTGGTATCGCGGATTGGCAATATATGCCGGCTCCACCATCCACACCATGCCGGCAACGGTTTTGCCACCGCCGCGACTTCCGCCAAATAGTATTTCATCCTCCGATCGGCGGAGGACTTCGGTCTGCGGTCCGGGATTCGGTTTCCAAAATACCAGCATGGCACTATACACCAGCAATATGTAGATCAGCTTTTTCATTCAACTGAAGCTCCGGGTTCTTTTTTCTCCGGCATCATTATCACACCGGTTTCTTCTGTCACATTTTCACCTTTGCCGGTAAGCATTCCGAGATATTTTGCCAGTAATTCAAGGGCCTGGTTTTTATTCCAAAATCTTATCTTGTATGTTGTATCACCGTCCTTGTTCGTAATAATATCGATCCCGGAGATAGCTGCAGCAATATCATCCGGTAATTTGGAAGGATCATCAACCAGGACGTACCCTGACTTTTTAAATAATTCCCGGGGATCAGCAAACGCAATACGTTTAGTCTCAAGCACGATTCGCTCAGCCGTGACACCGGCCTCACTGGCCATGTCAAGTTGATGTCGGTCGATTATCTGTCTGATAGACGGTTTTGACAAGTTTTCAGTACCGATTTGTCGGGCCGACTTCAGCGAATAGCCGGCGCGAATCGCCGCCTGGGTGGCATTATTGCATGCCAGATATTCATCGATGAATTTTTTTTGTTTTACTGTCATTCTCATGACGCCAAAAACTCCTTGCCGTTTTGTGCCGGAGGAGCCGGTTTCTTGGTCCGGGCCGGTTCCTCCGGCTCAAACCGCAATGGCTCTTCCTCCTTTCCGCCTTCCTGGGGAGGAAACACGATCCTGACAGTCAGAATCCGCCGGGTTATGTAAAGCATCGCTGCCGTAAATATTAAAATCGTCAATCCTGTAAAATAATCGTTCATTTCTCACTCATTCCTTCTTAAATTAATGCGGCCACCCATGGCCCAAAGACAGCCGCATCGGCATTATGTGGATTGGAAGGTAGACGGAAAATTCTATTTCTCTATTGTGTCGATTCCGCATGAAGCACCGACGCCGGATTTTTCCACAGGTTTTTCCAGAACGTTTTGTACACGACGGTAGTCCAGGTAAACCAAAGAGCGATCATTTCAGGATTGGTCGAAATTTTAAAACCGGCGATCAACATCGCAATTACACCACTTACACCCGATAGTAATAGACTTATCAGAAACCGGGGCGTCTCTTTCGGAATACGCTTTGTTGCCAATTGAATTGCGACCGGCGCAAACACGCCGAGAACGGTCAATACCGCTGTGGGAAGTGGGGGATACTCGGGAGTGGTTCCATTATCCTGAGCGACAACAACAACCACAAAGTTTAAAACGATAAAACAGATTAAAAAGAGAGGAAAGCGTTTCATGATAAGCTCCTTGACTAATAAAAAGGATTTATTTTATAAGGGAAATTTAGGAAATGGTGGGTGTTTACAGCAAATGGTTGTAGTAAATTACCCAAGTAGATTACTACTTTAATTCTCTTGACATTTATAGTTGAATTTGTAAATTTGTTTTTGACAGGGAAGAATCAAGAATTCACAACAACAAGACTCTAAATAAATAACAATTTAGAGTGTATGGAAAACATGGAGATAAAGGGTATGGATACCTGGATTTGCAGCCAATGTGGTAAAGAATTTAAAAAAGTTGTAAGACACATAAATAGTCCTGCGGGAGGTAAAATTTGTTTGGATTGCTTAAGTAATGTGATGACTGCGAATACGAATAGGCATTTTAGCATGAATAAATGCTCAAATTGTGGAGCCAAGATTACACGCAAAGCACCGGTTTCTCCAATGGAAGGAATGAAAATTGGGCAAAAATTTGCTAGTGGCCAGGTTACTAGAATTGATGTTGAAACTTTTTACAAATCCATTGGCAATAATTGTCCCTCTTGTGGAAAAATGATTTGTGCATTTTGTTTTGATAATAGTGGTAAGAAGTGTCCAAGCTGCGGTTCTACAATAAAATATTTTTCATAAATTAATTCCTATTGTAAAATCTGAACACATCATTATATAAGCTCAAAATTTTGTATCTCATCAAACCTCCCCTCATTCACCACATCTCTCACGGTAACCGGAGATAGGCCAGCCTCGATATTCAATCCGATTCTGCTTGACATTGTGGAGGGATTTGCTTATTTTTTTGTGTGTAGCTGGGTGGGATTAGGTAATTTTTATTTTAAAATATCCGAGAATAAACATACTTGCGGTTCAATATCAATGTTAGGAACGAAAGGCAATGATTAGTGATATTCAATACCTGGCTGACGTTGGTATCATTCGCGTATCATGGACCGGCCCATTTGTTGGAGCACGCGATGCCCCCGGTATGATGAAGCAGGTGAGATCACTTGCCGAAGAGCACAATTGCAACCGGTTACTCCTCGATTTTCGGAGCACTGAATTCCCTCGTTCTCTGTTCTCTACATTCGAGACTGGAAGTAAGGCAGAGGATCTCGGATTTGACCGGAAGTTTCAAGCTGCATTTCTCTATTCACAGGACGAGGAGAGAGTCCTTTTCATCGAAACCGTCATGATCAATCGCGGGTACATAGTCAAGGCCGTTCGTGAGGAGAACGAGGCGATTGCCTGGCTTACCGGGACATCTGACTCCTAACAGTACCTTCGAAGCGACATCCTAAGGGCAGCGCCTCAAGGCGAACGTTAGCAGTTTAAAAATTTTTCACCATCAATTTTCATATTTCTATCTCCCCATTCACCACATCCCTGACCGTAAATGGCGATAAGCCCAGTTTCTTCCTCACCGTAAAATACGTATCCAAGTAATTGATCGAGTTTCCCACAAAAGTCAACATGATTCCGCTTGACATTTTGTTATTATTTATTTATTTTTTTATTGGGTTAATGGGATGGGCTGTAAGTTACTATTTTGAACATTTTCAAAAATTTGACAAAACAACAAAACATTACAAGAATTTGTTGGAAATGATGCAACCAAACTAGTGGTATAAAATTATATTTTACAATAAATTACATAGCCGATATCCACTAATAAACACAGTGGCGGCTCAATACATATGTTAGTTGTCACACAATCAACGAAAAAGGAGGATGTGAAATGCGCTCCCTAATTGTCGCGCTCATATTCAGCGCCTCAGTCACTACCGTAATACTCGAAGCTGACGCGCAGATTGATCATTATTGTGGCCAGTTTCTTTACTATGACGGAAGCCGTACCTCCTTCAGCTCGCTATGGAGTTCTTGGGCGGGCGATAAGATTCCATACTCGATAAGCCTTGATGAGGTGAACGAGAATTCTCTTCGTCTCTCGATGCTGCGAATTCGGGCAATATCAAGGATAGACTACATTACAATGACTCCAAAAGAGTTGAGTGAGAAAAGTTATAGTGTAAGGAAGGTTAAGGTGACATTCCGCAACGGAGCCATTCTCGATAGCATATTTATAAACCTATTTTCTTTCTATACGAGCGAGGGGATATCTCCTCTTACCGACGGAATTATCGGAGTAGCCTTTGATTCAAATACTACGGCAGTTCCTGATGAAGTACCGTGGCCAAGTCGTTTACTATATAAAGGTACAATTCTGTATAAAAATGGGCGATCCTCCCTGTTCACATCGCTATGGAGCGGGAGATTTGGTGACGAAATCGCATATGGACAGAATCCTCGGGATTTTAACCACACTATGACCCTTCCGAGAATTAGTTTCAAGGATCTTTCTCGCATTACATTCCTGAAGCTGACTCAAACAGAAGCACAGATCCTCAATGCTCTAAGAAATCCAGTGGTGAGGAAGGTCAATGTCGTTTTTCGAGATGGTACACGCCTTGATAACATCATTATCGATGTTACAAACACAACATGGCGTAGTACATACGAAAAGGGTAGTCTGGAATATGAGCACATTGCAATGATAGTTTTCGACTGAAGATGACGGATACTGAAAGCTCCTGCCATGGCCAAATAGCATACGGAATAGTTGGATTGGACTCAAGCAATTAGCGTTGCAGAGTCATTTAATGATAAAATGGAACAAATTAAAAGCATTCAAGAATTAGTTGATGCTTTGAAAAATAATAAAAATGAAGATAGTGATGAAAAATAAAGCGCTATCATAAATTTTGAAAAAGTTTAGGATGAACTATCCGAGGAAGCAACTCCTGATAAAGATCGAATTGCCAAATGGCTTGATAAAACAAAGAATTATCTTGGCACATTGAAACTTGCAAACGAAACTGTATTAACTGCAAAAAAAGTATATGAATTTTTTAATCTTGCGGATATAATCTCAAACGTATTTTGATCTCAGAAATGCAGTGGTCGCTAACAACGGCATTAAAGGCGACGGCAAAAAGCCGCCGCACCTTATGCCATGCGTTAGCAGTAAACAAATACTTCATCTTTAATTTGTATAATTTATATACCCCTCCCCCCATTCACCACATCCCTGACCGTATACGGAGATAGCCCCAGCTTGTCTCCGACGGTGCAATACACATCCCAAAAATTTATACTCGAGACTTCATCACTCAATCTCCTTTCTATTTCTCCCTTCACCGCCCCGATAACGATTTTGTGCCGCTTTTTCGTCGTCTCCCGCTTGCGGCCAGTTTTCCCGCCTTTCATCCCGCCTCCCGTGTTTTAATTGAAAAACAGCTTTAAGCTCACCGGCACGGCCACCGGGTCCTGATTCTCCTTGATCCGGAACGGCGCCGCATCACTGTACTTGGACCAAGCCTCGGTCACCTGTCCGTCTTGCAATATCGCCCTGGAGGCAGCGATCTGAGCCTGGTATTCGCCGACGGAAAAATCCCGCAAATATTGATACTCAGCCAGAGTGGAATCATAGGAAACCTGACTGTTTTCCACGATAATCGAGTCAACCGGAATTCCGGTCCAGGCCGCCGGATCATCCTGTGCCTCGTATTCCTGCAGTTTTATGGGCGCCAGCCACACAAAGGTGATCGAGCTGAGGTTCTGTTTTTCAACCGCACAAACCGAATCCGGCAGCGTGCCGTCCGGGAGTCTGGTAAACAGAATTTTATAATGGGAAATAACTTCCCGGGGATCGATCGTCTGTCCCTTGACCGGAGCACAGGAAAAAGACAGAATCAATAGGGTAATCATTAATCCAATAAAGGTCACAATACCGATATTGAGCGCCGCTTTGCGTTTTTTGAAAATCATCAGGGCCGCCGCCGTAATAATTGCCACCATCCCGATTCCCGCAGCGATAATAAATATAGCCATTTCATTGATGGCTTTTGTTAGAATATCCATGATATATCCTTTCAAAAATTGGTTAAAAATTCTCAAACCGTTT
Source organism: Candidatus Zhuqueibacterota bacterium (assembly GCA_016931775.1). Taxonomy (GTDB): domain Bacteria; phylum Zhuqueibacterota; class Zhuqueibacteria; order Residuimicrobiales; family JAFGEC01; genus JAFGEC01. The sequence continues at coordinate 6,107 of JAFGEC010000349.1, forward strand.
ATTCATCAAATATTCCCGGATCGTCAAAATCCTCATACTGCCGGGTAAAACTGTTCACCCCGCCGATCGCCCACTGGACCAGCACCAGTACAACCAGAACAAAGACTAAAAAACCTACCGTCCACCAGACAATACTCCCGTCGTTTATGGTTCTCTCAAAAAAATCAAATATCTTTTCACTCACTTCACCTCCACCCTTTCGGCCGGATATTGGGATTGTAATCCCCTTCGGTCTCCAGTCCCGCATAGTCAGCCCATGCGTCGCTGGCTAAGGCGGCATCGATGATCTGACGTTTAAAATCGAAAAACGCCTTACGGTGCCGTTTACTGACCCGCCACCATTTATTTTCGTTATC
>JAFGEC010000350.1 GCA_016931775.1 Candidatus Zhuqueibacterota bacterium
ATCACTCTTTTTACTTCGTTCTCTGTCTATCAGAATCGTCAATTGATTATTATCGTCATCCGCATTATCAACTCTGGCAATTTGACAACCTTTCCGCTGCAAATAATCAGCAAATGATTGCGCGAGTCCGGTTTTTCCGCAACCGTTTAAAATCTCGATTGTAAGAGTGACACCTTTATACACATGGGGTTTATCAGGACCTTGTGCGATCAATCGCTGAACAAGAGATGATACCAGAATGACATTCACTGCCAGCAGAATCCAGATAATTGTCAGTTTAACCCGGTATTTAAACGCAGATAGAGATTGGCCGGCTTTTCGACTTGTTTTACGGCTCGTTTTATTCTGCGGTTTACTTCTTGAATAATTGATTCGCCTGTTGCCCAGAGATTTATTTTTCACAACACCACCTCTCTTTCCCAAAAAATACTCTTACCACCCCATTCTGTTACGGTAAAACATATACTGGCTATAGGGCACAGCCTGATAATTAAGTTCAATGGAGACGTTTTTTAAAGGTTTGTATTGCAACAATGCGCCCGACACGAAGGGACCGTTATTCATCATCGGCGTGGTATCGTTCATGCCAAAAGTAGGTTGATGGGCAATACCCCACTGTAAGGCGACTTTTAATGGAGCCTTGAAGTCGTAGGTCATGGTATTTAAATATACACCCTGTGTAAATCCCTTTCCCCCGGCTGACATATAACCGACGGAATAGGATTGGTCGATATGCAACCGCGATGGATCCAATCCCACCAGACCCATCGCCTGCCGGCCAATACCAACGGAATTTCTCAAACTGGAAGCAATATCAAGACGATCAGAGCTTGATTTAAATTGACCAAAGACGAGAAGGGGGAAAAATATGATTAACATTAAATTTTTCATTTCGTTCAATCCTTTATTGTAACAGCCAAGTAAAAAATTAATAAAAAATGTTACAATGTCAATAAATATTTTCAAAAAAACCACAAATATACATCACCCGGAGAGATGTAAAAGCATATTATCAATGAGCCGGGTTTCTCCAATATAGACAGCTAAAGCGATCAAAATATTTCCGGTTAATTCCCCAACCGGTTGAAGGGTGTCGGGAAGGACGATTTCAATGTAATCAACCTTTCCCTGTTGCGCCGTAATTTCCTTTTTCATACACTTTTTTATAACCGACACATCTTTTTCGCCGTTTTTTATCATTTCCCGGGCCAAACAAAGAGATTTATAAAGTATACCCGCCCGACGGCGCTGTTCCGGGGTAAGGTATTTATTTCTCGAACTCAGAGCCAGCCCATCATCTTCCCGAACGATAGGCGAGATGAACATTCGGACATCAAAACACAGGTCATCAATCATCCTTTTGATAACCAAGGCTTGTTGTGCGTCTTTTTGACCGAAAACTGCCACATGGGGTTTGACAATATGAAACAATTTTGCAACGACAGTCGTCACACCTTCAAAATGATTAGGCCGGGTTTTTCCGCACAAACCTCTGGTCAATTCTTTAACATTGACAAATGTTTGAAAATTTTCGGGATAAACTTCCTTCGCGACAGGTACAAAAAGAACATCCGTACCCGCGTCCTGAGCCAGTATAATATCACGCTGTAAATCTTTCGGATATTTATCTAAATCTTCATTTGGACCAAATTGAATCGGATTGACAAAAATACTTGTAACCAGAACATCGGCTTCACTGCGGGCTCTCCGGATCAGGCTGAGATGCCCTTCGTGCAAAAAACCCATTGTGGGTACAAGGGCGATGGTCTTGCCGGTATTACGGTATTGATCCGCCAACGATCGCATTTTTTCAACGGCATTTACAATCAACATATGACAATCTTTATTTTAGGTGCAGACTGCTAAAGTAGATTTGGGTCCGAATAAAAACTTTCCTTTTTATTTGGAAAATCGGCTGATTTAACATCACGAATGTAGCTCTGGCAGGCATTTTTGATATCGACGGCAAGGTCCGCGTATCGTCTGGCGAAAACCGGCCTAAACTTTTCATAAAGACCTAAGACATCATGGGTTACGAGAATTTGGCCGTCACAAAACGGTCCGGCCCCAATTCCGATAGTCGGGATTGAAAGCTTTTCGGTCACAATACGAGCCACATCCACCGGTATTTTCTCCAGCACAATGGAAAACGCTCCGGCCTCCTGTAATTTCAAAGCATCATTAAGCAGTTTTTCTGCGCTCTCTTTTGTTTTGGCTTGTAAGCCATATCCACCAAACCGTCGAATGGATTGAGGGGTCAACCCGAGATGTCCCATCACCGGCATACCGGCATCAACGATCTTCCGCACCGTGGATGTCATATTATCGCCACCTTCAATTTTAACTGCATCCGCGCCGGCTTGTTTAAAAAACCGGCCGGCGTTTTTAACAGCTTGTTCCACACTCACCTGAAATGACATAAAAGGCATATCGGCGACCAAAAGCGCATGCTTTACACCTCTTCTAACGGCCTTACAATGGTATAAAGCTTCCGACATGGTGAGAGGTAATGTCGTATCGTGCCCGGCAAACACCATTGCACCTGAATCGCCAACCAATATAATATCCATGCCGGCTTGATCCAACAGACAAGCGAAAGTATAGTCGTAGGCCGTAAGAGCAGCGATTTTTTCACCGTTCCGTTTTTTTTCAAGTACTCTCGGAACAGTCAGACTTTTTAAATCACCGGTTTTACTCATAAAAAAACCTTTTAATTTGACGGGAATAATAAATCAATGATGCAAACAGGAAGAGATTTTGCCGTTTAAAACTGACCAATAATCGAAAATCGGGATAAAGATCCCAGCTCTCCATAAGTGGTAAATGCATAATCGAAACAAAAATCTTTCCACAATATCCCAAATCCGATGGCCGCACCCGCGAATTTATCATCCGATGATTCGACGATCAAGTCTCGCCCCATGCTGTCGTACCCCAGTCTTAGAAACAGGTTTTTTGAAAGCGTAAACTCCCCACCGATCGCGCCATTTAACGCCTCATGTTGATATTGGTAGATGGTAAGATTGATTAACAGCGGCAAGTGTTCGAGTTTTTTCGACAAACCGACCCTGTAATTCAAGGGTAATTCGTCTTTGGTTTCTACAAACGCAGACATGGCTGTACCGAGATTTAACAATCCTGCGGCCAAAGCCAGATGATATTGAGGGAAAATATACATCACGCCGGCATCCAAAGCGGCGGCATCAGCGAAATAATTATCGATACTGAACCGTATATATTTGACACTAGCACCCAGCAATAAATTCTTTTTTGCTTCAATACCGTATCCGACCGCCATGGATATACTGTTGGCGCTGAATTGACCGAGATCGGCGCCTTTTGTATCTCTTTTACTGAAATTACCATAATCTTTATATAAAATTCCAACTCCGATATTTCCCGGTCCCACTTGAGGCTGCACAAATCCAACAAACCCCGAATTAAAATCCAGCAGATCGTCCTGATAAGTAAATCCGGCGGTTCGTTTTTCAATTCTCGAAATTCCGGCGGGATTAAAATATAATGAATGGATATCACCCGGGATAGCAAGGAATGATCCTGCCATTGCAGCCGGCCTGGCGCCAACGTTGGTTCGCAAAAACTGAAACCCAACTATCCCCGGGCGTTCCGAGGCCCATGCATAATATACTGTAAAAAACAATAAAAATGTAATTTTAGTCTTCATATTTTCCAATCTCATATCCGCGAATAGAGCCACCTGTCGGAATCGAACCGACGACCTGCTCATTACGAGTGAGCCGCTCTACCATCTGAGCTAAGGTGGCTATTCAATC
>JAFGEC010000351.1 GCA_016931775.1 Candidatus Zhuqueibacterota bacterium
CTTTCGGCTTTTTAACCCGTCCGGTGTGGGGAATTTCAAAAATACGAGCCACGCCCTCATGGACCGCCATTTGTGCGGGTATCAATACCCTTGTTATTATTTTTTTATATATTTCTACGGATAAACTTGGTTTTACACGCTGGGCAAAAATTCTGGCACCGGCGGGTCACAGCACCCTCACCTGTTATCTGATACCCTATTATATTTATGCCATTTTCGCACTGACGTCCTTCCGGCTCCCCGCGGTATTCACCACGGGTATGATTGGAATCGTCAAATCCGTGCTGTTTGCACTTTTTATTATAATTTTAACGGGATGGCTGGGAAAAATACGGATGCGGTTAAAAATATAATTTGTGACTTTTTTTTTATTTTTCAATTACTACAGTATATTTCAAGATTCAATTTCATGCACCGGCGATAGCGGGCACTGCTGCAAGGAGTTATTTAACATACAACAGCTTGATGGAATCCTGAAAATATCCTTTGACATTTTTCACCTGCAACACTGCAAAATAAATGCCGCTCGGGACCATTTCTCCAGAACCTGCCAGTCCGGTCCACACGGCCGTATGATGGCCGGCGCTCTGTGAACCCTCAGCCAGAATTTCGATCAGCTGACCGCGGGCATTATACACATCAATCCTCACCTCAGAAGGCCCTTGCAGGTCGTAGGGAATAATCGTTGACGCATTAAACGGATTGGGATAATTTTGCAGTAAGCGGTAATGATCCACTCGACTTACAGTACCGGCAACGCCGGATCCGGAATCCCGATAACATGCCACGCCTTTATCAGTGGCAAACCAGATGTAACCGTCTTTATCCACTGCCACATCCAGCACGGTGTCGCTGGGTAATCCGTTTGCTGAGGAAGCAACAGTGATTGACGACCACGCAGATTCGGTAAACTTGGCCACACCGCCGTTAGTGGCAAACCACATGACTCCGTTTGAATCCTCAGCAATGGCGTTCACATAGTTATCCACCAGCCCGTCCTGGGCCTGATAGATAAACCAGGATATTTTAGTCTCCCTTTCGGGATGATAAGCAGTTCCCTGCGGTCCGCCGAACCATTGATATCCGCTTGGTAACACATAAGCCGCAGTAACCGTATCGGACATGATACCGCTCCAGGCATAATCATACGGCGATGCGGACGTAATCGCATCGATACCGTTGTCCTGAATACGTGAAACGCCGCCGCCCATGGTCCCGGCATAAATCCAGCCGCTGTCGCCGGGTGCGATGCACAACACATAATCATTGGAGAGATGGGTTTCACTGGTAAAAGAGGCCCATTCACTGCCATCAAAAGTGGAAATACCGTTTACGGTTCCGAACCATTTTTTATGGCGTTCATCCACGGCAGCGGCCAATACACGATTGTTAACCAAACCGGTATTGTCGTTACGGTATGGCGTGGCCTGTGAGATGGCATCAAGCGCGCACCCCATCACCGAAACACCATTATCCGTCGCGATCCATAATTCCGGTCCATATCCGGTCAACTCATAAGAGATATCGTTGATACTGTTGTCAGCCAGAGTTTGTTGTTTATCCGCTTCATAAACAATATTGGTCCAATCGGTGCCGTTAAAACCACTCAGGCCTTTATCGGTACCGAACCAAACGACGTTATTCCCGTCGACGCATATACTGCGTACCCGATTGCTGGCCAGTCCGCTGTTACCGGTGTTAAAAGTCGTCCATTCCTGTGCCGCAACGATAGCAGTTGATAAAAGTACAAAAAAAATAAAAAATTGTTTCACAGTTCTTCTTCCTCTATTAAATTCAAAGTACGATAGTCCGGAAAACTACAGAACGAATATTCGGTGGTCTGACTTTAGGAGAACAAGAATTTTTACCATTTCATTCACATGCCAGAATATCCAGCTTGATTTAATCGGGTAAATTTACCTCTTATCACAAAAATCAACCAAAAAAGCTGGAGTTGGTTTTACATCGTTTAAGCGTTCGGCTTTCCGACGGGTTTTAAATACTCGAATAAAACAATCCCCTTTACAACCTACCATCTGCGCCATCACAGTTTTTCATCAGAAAAACATCTTGTTTTACAAAGATGTCGGAGAAAAGGAGGAAAATTCAAGTACAAGTATAACAATAAAAACGGATTTAGTCAAGGGATAAATCAGCAGGGTATCCCTTGAAATTTTATTTATACTGAAAAACATACCGATACAATCAAATAGGCTTCTGTACTTTATGTATTTCTTTTTGACCTCGCGCAGAGCCGCAGAGATTTTAGCCGGGCAATTTAAATTACTACGCAGACTGTTATTATTTCACTTTTTTATAAATTATACTAAATCAAATTTTTGACATAACTCTTGTCTTGTGCCCTTCTCTGTTGTCATGTCTGTGTCCTTTGCACAATGCAGTTTATTTTAATCCCAAAAGGGAGCGGAGCAAGATCATCCCGCGGGCATATGCGCCTTCCAAAATACCGAACCGTGCCGGTCAATCAAGCGAGAAGCGAATTTTTCGACCCTTCACGAGCGGGATAGCTTGCGACGCCGGCGGAGGATCATCCCTTTGCAGCGGTTTGTCAGTGTCCTGTTCGGAAGGAAAAAACCAAAGGCCGCTGCAAAGGGATAGCCGGAGCCGTTCCAAAGTAAAAAATTAAATTGATAATTTCAAAAATCCATCACGGATGAGTACGGTTTTATGAGCGAATCCACC
>JAFGEC010000352.1 GCA_016931775.1 Candidatus Zhuqueibacterota bacterium
AAATAAACATAATTAATTTATAAACAAATACTTAATATCATATGCTTTATATTGTTTATCCAAAAGTGAAAAGATCGGCTGCCTTGGCCGTTTTTCTTATTTCGAATTGTTGTCTATTGGTTATCCCAAAAAATAAAAAAACCTCTGCGCCTCCGCGTCTCAGCGCGAGGCAAAAAAATTCATACGTAAACACAAAAGTCGCAGTGATTGTCACGGTATGTATATTAATTTAAGGACTTACCTTTTCAAAATCATTACCAAACCCGCACCTCGATTGCCGGTGCCGCCAACTGTCCGATCCAGATTCTGCCGTCTTTTAGCATCCTGCCGGCTTTATCGATCCGCATTGGTCCGCTGAAAACAAATTCGCATCGATATAAACCTGCGGGAATTTTGGGATACCCTTTCAGCCGTACTGTTCGTTTTATGGATTGACCGCTCGGTATACGGGTAAACCACTCCTCCCGGTAGTTATCCGTTGGAGTCGGTTCAGGTATATCTTTTAATGATGATTCAATTAATCCCACATCCTCTTGATAGAAAAACACGCCGTTGGTGTAATAATGGAACAGCTCCGTTCATAAACCTGATCATAGGTGATGTCTTCATCATGAAGCAGGTAAAAAGCAAATCCGGATGGATTCTCCGGAGAGACCGGATCTTTTTTGCAGGCCACGGCCGGCACACTGTCGGCCACCGCAACGGAGGCACCTCCCATGGTTCTTCCGCTTGAAACGGCGGGCTTTTCGTACGGACTCAGAACGATAGGGCTTTCAAATAATTGTGCAAATAACAACGTGGGAAACATCATGCTGAAACAAATAAATTTATATTTTATTGCCTTCATGTTACGTTCCTCCAAGCAATCGATTGCTCATTACCCCTTTTTTTGAACGCAATTTTCATGCCTGAAAAAAGTAATTTTGATGGATTGAAAATATTAAAATTGCAGACAATTTCTCGGTATTTTGGAAAAAAGGCATTCAAATTTCTGAAAAAATATCAAATTATTGAATATCGTAACGATGGGCCGATATGTTTTCCATCTCGTTCCCGATTCCCGCATAGCCGTAAATTTGCTAATGCGTTGATATAATTTATGAAAATTTTCAAGTGCTTTATAGATGCCTTGACTTGGAATGGAAACGATAGACAACAATTCGTATTAGGGAAAACGACCAAGATAGCCGGTCTTTTCACTTTTGGATATGCAATATATGGTAAATGATATTAAGTATTTGTTTATAAGTTAATTATGCTTTTTGGGTTGGCGACTATGCACTGAGCGGAATCAGTGTCAATCCGTGGCTAAAATAATGGCCACTACAAGTAAATCTACCAAAATTGAAGCTAAATTAAGTCACCAGCAATGCGACAGACGGGATTCGAAAAACACAAAAATCCGTAAAATTCTATCCCCCCACAACAACAACCTTCCTCAGCACCTTCCTCCCTCCTGCCTGCAGTTGCAGATAATACACGCCGCTGCCCAGATTTTCACGCCCAATTGTTGCATAATGTATACCGGCGGTGTAATGCCCGTAGAATACACTGCGGACCTCCTGCCCCAGAACATTGTAAAGCCTGAGCGTGACATCTGCCGCGGCCGGCAGGACAAACATCACCTGTGACACACGCTCCATGGGATTGGGACAAAGATAAACAGCGAGTTCCGTTTCCGGCACCCCATCGGGAATCGAACGATCGTAACGGCGCCAGTCGGGCAGTTCGTCCAGTGTGATCACGTCGCTGTCGTTGTAGGTGCGTTTGAGCAATGTCTGCGGAACACCGCGGATAAAATCGCCGTTCCATAAAGAAAACCACGACCACCAGACACCGTAAAGCCGAATTTTATCCGGATCGGGCATGGTCCCCGATTCCGACAGGGCGATGAGCTTTTTACCGTTAAACAGGGATAAGGTGTTCTCCCACTCCCCGCTCATACTGGACGAGGCATCGGTGTAAATATCCATAGAAACCACATCGACATATTCGTCACCGGGATACCAGTCCGGATCATCGGCATGGGTAAAAACCCAGATCAAATTATTCAGCCCGTGTTCCCGGGTGTATCGCTCCACCATCAGACGCCACAATTCCTTGAACGGTTCAGGCCCTTTTGCCCCCCACCAGAACCAGCCACCCTGCGCTTCATGCAACGGCCGCCATAAGAGCGGTATATCGTTGTTCTGAAATTTTCTCAACTGGACGGCAATGTCGTCCATGTCCCGGAGCAGCAATTGGTACCGCTCCGAATTTTTATCGGCCAGTGCCGCTTCGAGATCGAATGTCGTCGCATCGGTATAAAATCCCCGCCACCACTCTTTCCCGGAAGTATTGACAAGATCCGCCGGCGCGTTCCAGTGCCAACTCAGACTCACAATACCGCCGCCGGTTTTTGCCCAACTTATCCACTGCTCCGTTTTTCCGGCGGGATTGGCGCCGAACTGGATGCGCGATGGCGAATAATCGATTAAATCAAATACACCGATAGCCGGCGTTTTGCCGGTTCTTGACTCGATATATTCGATCTCTTCCATATCCTGCTGTCCGGACAGCACTTTTCGACCGAATAAATCCACCAAATAGGAAAACATCGACTGTGAAGAGGCCGAGGCGTTTTTATCGATCAATTGTTTCGGCGGTTTGAGCGGCGGAACAATCCGGGCATCTATCAGCCGGATATAATCGATGTAAAACCACCCCCAGTTTTTGCCGATAATAATCTTGTTTTCACTTTCATCGAGCTGGAACTTGCCCGCTGCGTGCTCGGAAAATGTACCGCCCGTAAAGGGAAACATCCCGGTTCCCTGCATGGCGTTAACGGTCAGGGCATACCCCTTTTCACCGTAAGGCGTGGCAAAACCGATGAACAGTTCATACAGTCCTTTGGGCGCCTGAAAGACAAATTCAATACGATCGTTTTCATTGTCAAAACCGGTGATAAATCCTTCGCCGGAGAATCCCGTACCGCTTTTTGAGACATTCACACCGACCAGAACCGCATCTTCAGCCTGTAAAAATATATCCGTTGCAAAACAAAAGTGGCTGATGCAGCAGGCCGCGAGAAATGTATATCGTATCAACGATCTCTCCTTTCGGATGGTTTTCCGGGTTCTCAATAACGATATGGTGTAAAAATAGTAAAATTTGGCAGAAATCAAACATCAAAATGAGCATTTGAAGGTTTCCAGTCATTTCACCATTATAGCAGCGGAAATAAAACAAAAAAATAAGGTAATA
>JAFGEC010000353.1 GCA_016931775.1 Candidatus Zhuqueibacterota bacterium
CGGGGGCATCAATACCTGTCCCATGACGGCAGCGCCGGAACGTTTTACTGCAGAAATTTATTGTGCAGGGAAAAACGATACGGTCTGGCGATCTTTGCCAATTCGGGTAACGATAGGACGATGGAGGGGATTTTAAGGTTAAGCGATATTATCAAAAAAACGATGGAGATTGATTAGGTATTTCGGCTGGTTAAAAACGATCAGGGAAAAATACAAGAAAAATCAATTTCTATTATTATGCGATGTTTTATATTTATTTTTCCTTTCTGACTGCAACAAACCAAATGACACTGCCCCAACTATCCGAAATCAAATAATTCATCTTTTATCTATTGATTTCTTTTCACACACCGAAATCCTCGGTCATCATCCCATAAATAGGGAAATGATTCTTTACATTCAGTCAACCGCGGCTCGACCTGACTGGAAACAAAATCACGCGCCACAAAGCCCTGGCGGGTTCTGTAACTCGCGCATCTCGTCCACGAGATGCCACGGTTCCGGTAACGAATATCACAAACAGTGACATACTCGCGGACGTTGCCGATCATGTTATAAAGTCCCCACGGATTGGCGGGCTTTGTACCGACGGGACGTGTACCGATACCCAGTGTGTTCCCGCGATGCCAAAAATATTCTTCATCCAGCGAATCGCCCCAGAAATACGTGGTTTCGGTTCCCGCCCGGCAAGCGTACAACCATTCCGTCTCTGTAGGTAGATCGGATTGTGCCCATTGCGCATACGCCTGGGCATCCCTGTAAGTTACGTACACTACAGGGTGATTATCTTCTTGCTCAAAGCCGGGTGATCTCCAGTTAAATTTATTGCTGTCCGTTTCAGCCATGGTGATATATCCTGTTTCCGCGACAAACCGGGCAAACTGTTCCACACTCACTTCGGTGGACGCCATCCAGAAATCGCGTGGGAAAAGGATAGTGGCCAGAGAATCTTCACCGCCGGCATCTTTGAGAATAACCTCAAGTTCACCGGCAGGTATTCGGACGAATTTCGCGCCGTCCACCGGATTTATCCAACTGTCTGATTGTTTGGAACAATAAAAAAATGCGCCAAAAATAACCGGCATGAATAGTACAATAAGAGAAAAGTCGGTTCGTCTCATACATGCTCCTTTACAGAAATACTGTAATTTTTTCTTGATGTGTTTCTAATTTATAGGAATCCAACGGTGTGGGAGCGGGACCTTTATATACCTGGCCATCCAAATGAAAGAGAGAATGGTTGTAGCTGTTGCATTGCAGCAATTTACGGTGCCGGTTGTAACTGAGTATTTGCCGACCGTGGGCACACAATCGTGAAAGTGCAAAGAATTTATTCTCCTCGGACCGCACGATAATGAGCTCGATTTTCCGATCCGGTTTGCTGATCACAGCGGCATGGCCGGATTCCGCCAGCGAAGGAGCTTTGGTCAAATCAATAATAATACGGTTTTCCTGAATGATGTAACTTTCCTTCTCAAGATCCGGTGTATTACAGCAATCGGATAGTTTTACCGCCGCCCCGAAAACCCGGCATGTGCATAATCCGCCTGCGGCCAGTGCGGTAATTTTGATCATTTCACGTCTTGAATAGTTCTTTTTCATAAAATTTTTCCTCTGTTAATAAAATTTCGTATTTTTATTCATATCCTCTTTTTTTCCGGCTTTCACCTATTCAGATACCGCTCTCTGGGGTATTATTCCCTAAACAACAATTGTGCAAATTCGTACAAGTAAATCCGCCAGTTTGCCATTTCATGCCCACCGTCCGAAACAAAAAAAGAATGCTCGATGTCCAACTCGGACAGCAACTGATCCATCTCTTGTGCTCTTTTGAACAGAAAATCATCCCGTCCGCAGGCGAGAAATAAAGTGCGTACATTTTCATCCGTTTTTTGCGGATCGTCGAAAACATGGCGCGCCTGCTCTTCAAAGAACTTTTTTCCACCGCCCCAGCTAAAAGTTCCCAGATGAGCAAATTGATCAGGATGATTCAGACCGATCTTGAGGGTATGGTATCCTCCCATGGAAAAACCTGCAATCGCCCGGTTTTCGGGATTTTTTGAAATACGATATTTTTCATTCAAAAACGGCATCAATATTTCCAGAAAATCCTGCGAAAAATCACCTTGTTCCTGAACGAAAGGCCATCCGTGCGAACCCGGTTCTACTGTATGGCCGAACGGTGCGACAACGATCATGGATCGCGCTTTGCCTTGGGCAATCAGATTATCGAATATAACATTGGCATGGCCGTATCTGAACCAAGATTCGTCGGTCCCACCGCTGCCGTGCAGTAAAAACAGCACCGCATATTCCCGGTTCGGAAAATGGTCATAATCCGGCGGTGTATACACGCTCACACTGCGGACCGCTTCGATGGCCGGATTGTGATAAAAATACCGGTGCACCGCACCATGGGGAACATTAAAAACGCTGAAAAATTCCGTTTCTTTTCCCGGCACCCAAACGACACTGGAATTTTCAATATATAACGAATTCACCGGATCAGGTGTTTGTACACCGTCAACCATAAACTTGTACCGGTACTTGCCCGGACGGACCGGCTTTACGGTAATACGCCAATATTCATCATCAAACCGTTGCATAATATCGGATTGTTCACCCAAAAGTTCGGCACTCTGGAATTTAACCTGGTTGGCTTCCGGTGCCCAGATTCGGAATGTTATGGTGCCGTCCTTGTTAAATTCAGGAGATGTTACCCTGGCAAAGGGCGGCGGGCCGCCGGTTTGTTGTTGTTTACCCGAAATCACTGCCGGAATATCGGTCAAGAAAAAAACAGTCAAGAAAAAAAACATCCAGATTCTATACGTAACGCCTCGGTATGGTGTAAGTTATTCGATTCTTTTAAAGTAAATCATTAAATAATCCAATGCGGCGCAATCTACGCCGCACAGATGAAAGACACATCTTCTTAACTGGACATGATCCAATCGGTAATTTTTTTGAAAATTTCATCCCTTCGTGAAACGCCCTTTTCCTCGCCGTTTTCCACAACGATTTCATACAGCGAATGCTCGACACCCGGATATACCTGATAAGTGAGATTGGTTTTTCCATGACGAATAAACTCAAGCATAACATAATCCGCCTGTAAAACAGGACTGTTCCGGTCGGCAGTACCGTTTACCAGCAGAATGGGGATATTCAATTTTAACATGTGCTCCAAAGGAATATCATTGCAGAAACTTCCCCACCGTTGGTACGGATGGCCATAGTACCATTTTTCCGTACTTTTGGGATCGGCATATATTCTTTTATAAACAGCAAACAAACTGTCCACAGCCGTTTGTGCCTCCTGGTGCGTCATTTTTCCCGCTGCCGCATCCAGTCGCCGGTTGATAATACTGGAGTAAAACTGGTTCAGGCCCCCGCTGACGATACTCACCAGATGGGTGATTTTATCGTTCTCAGCAGCAAGCCGGGTAACGAGTCTGCCGCCTTCGGACATACCCATGGCAATGACGGTATCATCCGGCCTCGGCAGCATCTTGCACAGTGTATCGATGACCACTGAAATCGCCTTGATTTCCCATTCCATACCGCATTTTTGCACGTATTCTTGACTTGGTTTGTAGCTCTCCATATTTTGAATGGGATTGATCTCTTTCACCATCATGGTATCGCAAAAGGGAGTTCCGGCTTTTCCGATAAAGGCAACATGGAATTGATCTGCAAATTTATGAATACCATCGGGAGGTACGGTGCCGATTTTAAGGGATTTTTCACCGTTATCCACCACCAGCATGATGGGCAGTCCGGCGCATCCGCTGGAAACAAGCAGTAACGGTTTTTCCTGTTCGATCCCGTTTTTCGTGACATAATAACGAATATCCCCAAGGGTTTCATGTTTAATTAAAAAAGCCTCCAGTCCCCAGTCAGAGGGATTGACGCCCTGGGCAAAAATTGCGGGCAGGCAAAACAGCGAAATGAAGATAAAAACAGTTCTTGTTTTCATAATTTTCTCCTGAAACGTTGAATTATATTGTGACTATTGTTCTGAAATAAATAAATGATCTTGAATATTTAATTCAAAATACGTTATTCCGGATAAATAGTTACCCCGGCACGGCATTTTGTGACACTTTTTTACATTTTAACCGATTTTTGAAACGACATGTGCTATTTATTGAAAATAATGAGGGATAGATACCCTGACGAGAAAACAAGGTATCCCCCAAAATTATACGATGAGACATATCTAATATACTGATTTATATTAATTTAATGTCCGGTATAATTGTGAAATAAATAATTTATTGGTTAATATGCGTTTAGTATTATGTCCTTTTTTTTATTCTTCTAAAATTCCGACTGATTAATCGCGCAGAGCAGCCGAGACGCAGAGGGTACATGAATGATAGTCAAAGACTTTAGTTTTTCTCTGCGAAACCTCTGCGTGCTTTGCGATCTCTGCGTTTAACTAAAAGCTTTATAGCGCATTAAATTTTAAAAGTATGGATATTGAATAACATAATATCTCTGCGCGAGGTTAAAAAAAATCATACAGAAAAGTACAAACCAGGTTGATTGTTTCGGCATGTTAATCAATGCAAAGAAAATTTTGGGGGATACACTGACGAGAAAAACCTTGAATATTACAACACAATTGTCTAAAATCATATGATTTTCAAAAATCCACAACAATCAAGGTAACAAGCATGAACCGAAGAAAATTTGTTGTTTCGGCAGCCGCCGCAGCAGGTGCTTCCTTATTGGAATGCCGGCAAAACACTCAGCAGCACGACGCTGCGCAGAGCCGCCGTTCAAATCCCATCGCCGTCGCCAGCTATTCGTTCTGGCGGTTCAAAGACGGGCTCAAACTGCCTATGGACCAATGTATCGACCTGGCGGCGGAAATGGGTTTTGACGGACTCGATATTTTACACATACAAATGTCGCGGGAAGACCACGGTTACCTGCAGGAATTAAAACAGCGGGCTCTGAGAAACGGAATCGCCCTGTGCGGTTTATCCATTCATCAGGGATTCGTCACTCCCGACGCGGGAAAACGCCAGGATAACATAAACCATACGATAAAAATGATTGAAATGGCTTATGACCTCGGGATTCCCTGCATGCGTTTGAATACCGGCCGCTGGGGTACAACCAAAAGTTTTGACGAGTTGATGCAAAACCGCGGTATCGAATCCCCTTTAGAAGGGTACACAGACGAAAATGCCTACCCCTGGGTGATTGAAAGTATCGAAAAATGCCTGCCGGTGGCGGAAAAGTGCGGTGTAACCCTGGCTTTGGAAAACCACTGGGGATTGGGAAGAAC
>JAFGEC010000354.1 GCA_016931775.1 Candidatus Zhuqueibacterota bacterium
ATCTGTCAAAATTTTAAAATTACATATATTTGGCAAAAGGAGGTGCGTCGCACCGGTTCTATCCCACCCGAGACTGAGGTTTTACTGCAGGGGGTAATATGTCACTCTTGGGGGCGGTGCGACGCATCTCCGTTTTGGGTGGGTTAGATATTCAAAATATAGGCTAAATATCATGCAACGATGCGTCGCACCTATAAAGTCCCCCCGTGACTCACATATTACTGCATGGGACAGTACCTCAGTTTCGGATAGAAAAGGGATACAAATGTGAAAATTCCAGATGTAATAAAACTTCAAATCTTCATATTTCTCCTCGCACAGGATAACAGAAAAACACGGTACATTATATTGATATTTTATTAAAACCGAATTTTTTTCATTTTTCTCACCCTAAACTGAGGGAGATCATTCTATTCCCCAAAATATTTCTACCACGAGACCTGAGTTTTACGAAAAGTTTTTTTCTACTGTGGCAGCCTACACAGAAATGTGGGAAAATATAAAATACTCTTGACATATTGAGTAATATATGTTATATTTAGAGTAATAAAGGTTACATTATGTATAATAAGCGTAACATTTTTTTAATCAATTCGAAAACAGGAGCTGGGCCATGTCTGAACAAATCGAAATTTTTGATCAAAAAAGAAAAAAATATCGAGGCGATACAATTATCGGGAGCATTATTTTTTTTATTGCGTGGGTAATAAGAAGCATCATTCAAATATTTGAACTTGAAATGGTAACATTTCATACCATTGTTTTTATCATTCTTCTTCTCGCCATCTGCTATCAGGCATTTTTTGCGGTCAAATTGAACCTGATTGAGAAAAAGATTAAAAGCAATCCGGCCTTGAATGAAGCTCTGCATAATGAACTGGTGCGCTTGAACGAGCTTAAAGCATGGAAAGTGGCATTTTTTTCAGTGATTCTATTTATCGTTCTGGTCGGGATTTTAGCGCTGACCGTAAAGATCGATGATACGATGCTTATTGTTTTAACAGCGCTTCTGGTGGGTTTCGGGTCTTATAATACAACTGTTTATGTATTGGATAACTAACATTATGACTGAAAAAATTTTAAAGAACACAATAAAAATTCAGAGAGCGAAAAAAGATCTCACCCAGGAACAACTAGCCGAATTGGTCGGTGTCACTCGAAAAACGATAAATACCGTGGAAAAAGGAAAGTATATTCCTTCGACATATCTTGCTTTAAAATTATCGAAAGCACTGGATGTGACTGTTGAGGAGCTGTTCCAAATTATAGATGATTCCAACATAGCAGGGCGGCAAGACAATGATACACATAAATAGTCGTCTTTTGCCACTCTTGACTGCGATTATGGCTTCAAATATTATTCCACCGTGATACTCACCTTGTCGCCTTTCAGCCCTTTCGAAACCGCCTCAACGGTCATCATACCTTTAATGGCCTGTGATTTAACGATGAGCATGGCTTTGCCGTAAAAAAGATTGACGGAATTTGATAAAAAGCCGGTCATTGATTGGGGATTCCCGTTGCCGACTCCGGCTATTTTACCGGTGCCGTTCACTTTTATATCGATTTTGTTATCGGCCAATGGGCATAAACTCCCTTTATTATCAACCGCTTCAACAAGTATATAGGACAAATCCACGCCATTTGCTTTTATCGTCCGGCGATCCGGAGTCAGCTTTAATTGATAAGGATCGGAAGCTGTTTTGACGACACTTTCTCCGATTTTTTCTTCCTCTTTGAAAGCGACCGCTTTTAATTCACCCGGTTCATAGATCACGTTTTCCCACATCAACCTGAAGCGCTCGATCGATTTTTCAGATTTTGGATTTTTGCATTTTTTACCGAGTGACTTTCCATTCAGAAACAGTTCGGCACAGTCACCGTTGGTGTATATAAAAACGGGTACATTTTCCCCGGTCCTGTCCGGCCAGTTCCAGTGTGGAAGTATGTGTATCGTGGTCTCCTCCGGCTTCCAGTAACTTTTGTAAAGGTAATACCTGTCCTTTGGAATGCCGCACAGATCGACAATTCCGAAATATGAACTTCTGGATGCTTGTTCGTCGGAAAAACCCTGCCTTCTTACCCAAAAGTTGTTGTACGGCGTGGGTTCTCCGATATAGTCAAAGCCGGTCCAGACAAATTCGCCTGCGATATACGGTTCTTCCTGCTGCCACATAAAATCGTCGTCCGCCACCTCGGCCCAGCGGGGTGCATTCAGATCGTACGAGCTGACCTGGAGGGAATTAGTGAAATCGGTTTTTTCCTCCGGCAGCGGAAATTCATAAAATCCTCTCGTGCTCAGTGTCGATGCGGATTCGCTGATGATGACGGGCTTGTTCGGCTCCAATTGGCGCGCCAGGGCATACCGCCGGCCGTAATTCCAGCTGTGAACGTCATAATAGTCAAAGTGGCGTAATATTGCGGCGTCCTGAATATCGCATACCAGGGTTGTCGGCCGTGTGTCATCGTATTTTTTTACGTAATTGAGCATGGTTAAAAGTCTATGGAATCCATTGTTTCTGTTCCATTGGACGTCACCGATTTCATTGCCCACACTCCAGATGAATATACTTGGGTGATTCCTGTCCCTCACGACAAAATTTCGAATATTCCTGTGAGCGAAATTTTCAAGATTTGTGGTGTCGACAATATCCGCTTTACCGTCGTATTTGTCGAACACTTCGTCAAAAACCAGCAGGCCCATTTTGTCGCATAAATCCAGCAATTCAGGCGCGGCTGTGTTATGGCTGGTCCTTATGGCGTTACAGCCCATATCCTTCAAAATCTGCAATTGCCGTTCCATTGCCCTTTCATAAAAGGCGGCACCGAGGGGGCCGTGATCGTGATGCAGACAAACACCTTTTAACTGAACACGCTTGTCGTTGAGATAAAAGCCAAAATCCGGCGTAAGACGGATATCTCGTATTCCGAAAACCGATGTATATGTATCGACGATTTGATCGTCCCGGTAAACATTGGTCACG
>JAFGEC010000355.1 GCA_016931775.1 Candidatus Zhuqueibacterota bacterium
CGGTAAATGCCGGGCAAAAATCAGGATATCAAAAGTCAGACTGTAAGCGGCCAGTTTTTCAACGCCGCGCATAAAGGATTCTCCCAGAATAAACCGGTCGTCCGGTTCGTCATGCACCACATGCCGGACACCCACCAGTTTGGGAGACGGGGCAAATTGGTCCAGCTGTTGTTCCAGTTTATCACTGCTTAAATCCACCCAGCCGACCACACCTTTTATTATGGTATTTTCTTCAGACAGCTCTAAAAGCCAGCGCGTCTCCTCCAGGCTCTGTCGCGCCTGAACGGCCACAGATCCGTCGATATTTACCGTTTTAAAAACAGCGGCCAGATGGGCGGGCAAAAAATCTCTTTTCAGCCGGGACATATTTTCACCCATCCAGCCGTACTCCGGTTGATTATAACGCCAGAAATGCTGATGTGCATCGATTCGCATAGCTGCCATCCTAACCCAAAAAGGGGTAATTTCTGTCAATCAGTCCGGCATCCTTCATCGCCACCCAAAATTGATGCGGTATCTCCGCTTCCACGGCTTGAATATTTTTAAGGATGCGTTCGGGATTTCCGGTGTTCAGGGCAATGCTTAAAATCCCCGGATTGGATAAACCGAACTGTATACATGCGACGGCGGGAGTGACATCAAACATCCGGCAGATCCGTGTAAAATCCTCGCGCCATGTAAACAAAGGTTTGTCGGAATTTTTGCGTGGATCCGGAATCCTGTAATCAAAATATTTACCACCGGTTAAAAATCCGGCGTGAAAAACCGCCGAATTGAAAACACCGATGTTCCGTTCGGCCAATTCATCTACAAATTCCAGCAACGCCGGGGGATGTGTCCAAATGGTATAGCTGATAGCCAGCATGACCCAGTCCAGTTCGACATGACGTACAATTTCACGGATCACCCGCCAGTCTTTTGCGCCGACACCAACGGCCATGGTTTCGCCCTGATTTTTTAATTGCAACAGAGCCCGATAAGCCTGTATAATATCCGAAAATGCTTTTTCCGATTGGGCCGGGATTTGTGCGGCCGCGAGATATTCATCGGGATCATGAACGGAAACCATCTGCATTTGATAGCCATCGCCAAGCAGTTCTTTTCCCTGCTCCCAGCAGGCCAGAATACCGTCGTAGCTGATTTTCTGCACGGCATCGTACTGCAGGTCTGCCCACACGCCCGGTTCAAAAGTCGGTTCATCCGTTGTCAAGGCGACACGATACCATCCCAGTTTATTACTGAGTGAGATATCATTTTGCCGGATATTCAGCCGGTGCAGGCAATCGCCAATCACTTCCAGCGCCAGACCGGCGCCGTATTTACCGGCGGTATCCATAACAACAGGACCCGGCATATGGTTAAACATCTCGCTCACGATGGCATGCTTGGTTTCATCGGCAAGGGCCTGATACAAATTTCCGAGACAACTGGTGCCGAAAATAATCGGCGGAATTTCGAGATTCGTTTGTCGTAGTCTTTTATAAATCATGTTTTTCCTCAGTTTTCGCCATACAATATATCAACTTTTTCTAAATTATCAATTCAAATCGATTTCTCATACAAAAGTCTATCAGCCGTCAATTCTTACCGGTATATACGATGATTGTATTTTCCCATTCTCCGCTCTCTTTAAGATAATCGATCAGCATTTTTAAATTGTCATCGATTCCTTTAACACAGCGGAAATAATCCCTAAGATATTTCTGATAAGCCAGATGAGTACGCTCGCCGGACGGCAGAAAAGGATCAATTTTTAAGTCATCTGCATAAGTGCGGATATTATGCCGGGGGGAAATCGATGTACCGATCCGATGAACCAGCCGGGCGAAACGGCTGCCATATACTCCAACTGCAGTGGCAGAGTGGTCATCGGACATGATGAACTTAATATTTAGTTTGACCGCTGAAATGGCGATGCCGCTGTGGAACAGCACGATAAAAATCCAGGTCGTCAAAACCTGTTTGAGTATTATTTTCAAGCTCACTTTTTCAACTCCTGCCGATATTTTTTTCGGCGAACAAAGGAATAAATGTTTATAAAAAAACCAATATTCAATCATATTCATATTCGTCTTTTCACCCTGCGCTATCTCGCTCTTGATTCATAACGATCGTTATCGGTCAGCCGTATTTGAACAAGGATCGTCTCGCCGGGTTCGCCCCATACAGGATCCTTCATATAATTGCCCCAGCGTAAATCGGGATAATTCCATTTTGCGTCAATCATCATTTTAACATTTGCTTCATTTTCAGGCCCTATGGGTTCAAGCCGGACCGCAAAATCACCACGTGACTCCACCCGCAACCGGACATCAGAGTTTTGAGCACAGCAGATGCAAACCATGTATTCTCTTTTAATCCGCGAAAATCATTCGTCGCTCCAAATCCCTTATGATTGCGTCCATACAGAAAAAAATTCTTCATGTCCAGAGACCAATCCCAATCCGGTGCAAAGCGATATTCTTCTTTTCCACGCTTTCTACCTCGACATATATACCGTACTTGTCACAGGCATCGAGAAAAGCGCCGGTCGGCGGATATTCCCAGTCATAGGTTTCCAAAACTAGATTTAGAAACATGGACGGCTGCGGCAACGGCGATAATGATTTAAAATACCCGCTGCTGTTTTCCGTATCGGGTCCTGTTGGGGATTTATCCTCTTTGCAGCACAGTTGAAAGACTATGACACCTGTGAGTAGGGCAATTGTTGGAAAAGTTATTCGTAGATTTCTCACCGATCTTTATTTTTTTTCGATTTTCAGCACAACCGCCATTTTATCCAGTTCAGCGGCGGGGATTGTGACATTCAGACCGGAATCATCCAATTCAAAGTCCAGTTCGGTATCCGCTCCAGCCAGAGTCACCTTGCCGACATTTATCTTTTCCGGCATTTGTCCGGCAGCGAAAGATTTTAATGTGACTGTTCCGGCAGCCGGTGTACCGAGAAATGACGCATAGATGGCGTTGCCCTTTGTCGTATACCGAATATCTTTTTCCGTGTATTTGATCTTTAAAAATTCCTGGTGATACTTAAAATGACCTTCCGGTTCCTTGGTGGGACCCTCGCCGAAAGTATACCAGGGACGGGTACTATAAATGGCTTCACCGTATTTTCCCAGCCAATCGCCGATCGCCAGCAATACATCCTTTTGATCTTGCGGAATTGTACCGTCTGCCTTGGGAGAAATATTGAGTAAAAGCACACCGTTTTTACTGACGATATCGATCAGTACGTGCAGAACATCATTTGCAGGTTTGATTTTTAAATTTTCCGTATAGCACCAGCTACCGGTACTGACGGTTTCGTCGGTCATCCAGGATTTTTCTTCCAGCCGGTTTTTGCGGGATTTTTCCAGGTCGTCCACACTCACGTCCAGCGGCAGATCGTCCTGCTTGCGCACGATCACCACTTCTTTGCCCCACTTTGCGGCCTGGTTGAGAAAATAGGCGCAGAATTTTTTGCGGTACGACTCGGGAATCTCGTCCAGCCAGGAATCAAACCAGACAATATCCGGCTGGTATTTGTCCACGACTTCTTTGAGTTTGCCGAACCACATCTGGTCCAGCCACTGCTGTTCGGGCAGGTTTCCGTAAAGCTGGGCAAGTTCGGGATCGTCAGATGTGGTGGGAAAACCTTCGATAAAAGGATAATGGCTCTTGCCGAACTGGTGCAGCTTGTTTTCGATCCCGAGTTCCTCCTCCACCCTGTCGCGGTAGCGCTGCAGGTTTCGGGCGTGATGAAACGTGGTGATCAATTTCAAATCGCGTGCGCGGAAGGCTTTGGCCAGTTCTCCGGTGATATCACGTTTGGGGCCCTTGTCTCCGGCATTCCAGGGTGTCTGCTTGCTGGCCCACATTGAAAAGCCGTCGTGGTGTTCGGCAACCGGACCGGCAAACCGTGCACCGGCCTTGACGAACAGATCGGCCCATTCCTCCGGATTAAAATGCTCTGCCTTGAACATGGGGACAAAATCGTGATAACCGAATTCGGAGGGATGACCGTATTTCTCAAGATGATGTTTCTGTGCGATATGTCCCTCGATAAACATGAGGCGCGGGTACCATTCACTGGCAAAAGCCGGAACCGAATAAACACCCCAGTGAAAATAGATGCCAAACTTGGCATTTTGAAACCAATCCGGTTGCTCGTTGTGCCGCGCCAGGGATTCCCAATCCTCGGTATACACGGATTTGTTGTGATCGGCACAGCCGGCCAGCGTTATGGCGACGAGTAAAAACAGAATCGATCCTGCGGGCAACGGCGGGTTTGAACTTTTTTTCATGAGAGGACCTCAATTTTCAAGAAATTCCGAACCAAAAACTTATTACAGCATAACTTTTAAACAAGACACACTATATATAAACAATAAACATTTTTCAGAAAAATCCAATCAATTTTGTGCCATTATTTCAGGCAAACTCGAAATCCATCTAGAACGTGACACCCACTGAAAATATCGACGAGTTGCCCAGAAGGCCCACGTCCTTGTAGGCATAATCGATTTTGACCAGCCTGTTGCCGAGCAAGGTCATGTGCACACCGGCTCCGAAGGTTAATCCGAATTCCGTTTCATCCATATACAAACCGCGCCATCCGCCGCGAAGAAAAAACCGGCCGACACCGGGAATGAAATAGGCATACTCGGTGCCGATGTTGACGGATTCGCTGTTGTTATTGGGATGCAGGGCATCAACGGCCAAAGTCACGCGCTGAGAACTGGTAACGATGGGATAAACAGCCAGGCCCAGCCGTAACACCAAAGGCATTTCCCAGCCCTGCAGGCGGAACTGGCCCTCCACATCCTTATAGTTGCCGTTTTTGTCCGGCAAAATATCGATGGGCCGCAATAAATCCATGCCGTCGTATTTCATCCGTGTGCCGTAATTGGAGATGCTCATGCCGATGGCCATACCGTTTTCCCGGTTACCGTCCCGCGCTAAAAAATGCGTATTCACCAGCACACCCAGGTCCATGGCCATTGCCGTGGCTTTCATGTGCCAGATGTTAGAAGTCACAAATTTTCCGGAGGCGCCGAAAGAAAACCACTGCGCCAGCTTTCTCGCATAAGAAAACGCGGCAGCGTACTCCAGCGCCTGGTAGGTTTCACCGGTTCCTTCCTGCATCTCCAATGTGGTTACATCGGTACGCCCGTAATTCATGCTGGTCATGCTCAATGCCAGTGTACCGATCCGCGGCACGACAATTCCGGCACCGACAAATGCCACATCGATATCCGCTATCCACGGTTGAAAGCTAAACTGTACCTCGTTCTGTTCCATAAAGGCCAAACCGGCGGCGTTCCAATAAGCGGAGGACAAATCACGGGTCGCCGCTACGCAAGCTTCACCCATCGCATTGGCGGCACCTCCGATGCCCATTTCTAAAAAGTTGGCTGCCGTAGTACCGACGCGATAGGGTTCGTTCTGCGCCATTAACACACCGGCCAGCGCAAAAATCAAAATTATTGCACACTTTTTATTCATTTTTTTCTCCTGTTCATTGGCGGTTGAAAAATACGCACGCTGTTGGTACAAAGCATCCTGAATATAGCTGACACGCATGCGTACCAAATACCATGCGGATGTTGCGATCCTGCATACCGAAAATTATTTGATCACCGCGAATTTTCCGACTTTTTCATCGCCCGTACCGCGGGCTTTTACATGATAAATATACATCCCGGCAGCGATTTCCAATCCTTCTCTGGTGAGTAAATCCCAGTGAACGATCCCGTGGGACGGCTCGTTTTCCACCTCGATATGATCCACAAGAATTCCGGACGATGTAAATACGCGGATATCGCATTGCGCCGGGATGTGGGTAAACATCAGACGACGACGCTGGTTGAGAAATTTATTCGCGACAGCCGGTTCCATGGCATTTGTGGCGATATAAGGATTCGGCACCACCTTGATAGAGTCCATTACGGTTTTCAGATTTTTCCTGTTGACGGTCTCTTCAGGAGCGACGGTAAAGACGTACTTGTCCTCCGATGTGAGGGGCCGCTTTAATTTCACCGCATAAACATCGTTGACCTGGGGCAGATACTCTTCACCGGGAACGTTGCGGAAATCAATGGTAAATATGGTCCCGGCCCAGTAAAACCGGTTTCTGGATTCAATAACGTGGCCGGCCAGAACGATATCCTGATCCCATTCAAAAACACCGCTCGCGTTTAAATCATAGGTCAATAGATCGAGTTTTTCATATGCCCCGGTGGAATCAACAGCATACTTGTTCACCGCATAAAAATGATACGATTGGTCGAGCAACAGCGAATCCCTGGCGATGCGACGGCCATCAGTATGTGTAATTCCCGATGTCATCATGGTCAGAGTCTGATACGCCTGTGATTCATCGGTAAAAACGATTTCATATTCCCAGGGGAAATACTTTGTTTCCGTGCCAACGGTAACGTCGATCAGCGCGCTCCCTGTGATCCAGCCGCTGTTGAACCAATCCATTTCAACAGAATCATCATTCATTTGAATGGTCATCTGTATACCCTCAAAAATATCCGTTTGAATCGGTTTGGAGGTATTAAATCCCCAAAAATCATGATCGGCATCATAGATCATATTATCCTGAGGAAAATCAGATGAATTTTCCTCGTACACCAATTTCCGCGCTCCGGCTGTGATATCAAAAACCTGAAAGCCGTTTGTGGCCAAATTTCCATCCATACGATGACGGTACCGCTCGGTTTTAAGGTATTCAACAGTATCCGCAATAAAAGTCATCATATAGGTATGTCCCGATTTGACGTGATTTAAATCCATCAAGGACGGTACGATTTTTCCGGTCAGAACAGACTCTGTCGACACCTCCTCGTCGATTTTTATACTCGGTGCCACATAACCGGCGGCACGCGTCCGGGGTGTCACCACAGCCACATTTTGACCCATGCGGACAATCTCTTCGGCTTCATCAAGCTCGATGACGACATTGTTTTCGGTCGGAGAAACATTCAGGTCATCCACACCGTAATCGTACGCCACAATGGCATAATAATATGTCACACCGTTTTGAACTTGTGTATCAATATAATAGTGCTGAATTCCCGTGTCATCGCCCAGATAAAAAGCGCTGCCTTCAACCAGTCCGTAATCGGCATAGCCCTGCCTGTGATCGACGATATCACACTGAAAAATTGGCAGTTTACTGGCCTTGTCACCCTGACCGGTGGTTATCGATTCGGCATCAGAGAACACCTTGTCGGTGGCCCGGTACAGCTTGTAGCCTTCAAAATCATTTTTATTCTGCAGGAACGGCTCGTGGGTACGCTTATCGGCAAGATCATCCCATGTCAAAATCACTTTACCATTACCTGCAGCGGCCATTAAGGTCGGCATCAGCGGTGGCTGCGCGAACCTGTAATCGCGTTCATAGATGACCTGAGCGGTTTCTTTCAATCGGAACATTTTGGGTGCTGTATGCTCTGCGGATTGCAGTCCGGCCATATTATCGTAGGTAAACATGATACCCATGGAAATACGCTCCGTCCGGCCTTTATAAAACGGAAAGGCCGTCGAGGCAAAAACCTCATAAACCGAACCGGGACCGCCGGAGTATAAATAGGAATCCAGATTATAGGAATCCATCAGGTTCCACATGGTTTTATCCTGGCCTATCTTGTACTCCCACTCTTGCCACTGCGGCCAGTCGAATATGGCAAACGAGGTCAAACCAACCATATCCGCCTCCGACACATCGGTGGCGGCAAAATTGGGCTCACAACCCACACCTTCGATAAAATCGGGACGGTGGTTACATTCACCCTCATCGGGTCCGTGATAATTGAGATCCGCAGGTCCCACACCGTCCAGACCCACATCATCTCCTGCGTATTCGCCCGGTTCGTTGTACCACACACCGTCCTCTGCCTGAAACGCATAGGTTCCGTTATCGTTTAAATCGAGGCCGTCCTGCCAGTCCTGATCTTCATCACCTTCATAGTGTTCGTGCAGATTTTCCAGATCATAATGATAAAAATTTAAAAACTTGTCCATGTCCACAATACCATCGGTGGCGCCAATCAGCACGCCGGCTTCATTGTCGCGTTTTTCATCGACAAGACCGTCGTCGTCGTTATCCACACCGTCCCAAGGTTTACCGGGACTTTCCAGATAGGCCGTACCGACAACACCGGGAACCAGACCACCCTGTCCGATGCCGATGGTCTCCCATACATATGACAAATCGAGCACATCATCAAAATATCCCGCCTCCTTGTCACCTCCGGTATCACCACCGATGCTGTTGTCGATAAAATATCCGAATCCGCAGGTGATCAGGTCGTAATCCGATATATTGGAGACATTATACTCCCAAAAAATCATATCCTTGGCTTCGGGATTGTTCCACTGAAATCCACGAACGGCAACCCGTAATCCCAAACCGCCCCATGGAAATCCTTTCTGCACGGTAACCGCCGGATTGACATCACCGATCAGAACGCCCGGACGGGGATAATAACGCGGTCCCTCGGTGATCAGATTTTCATAGGGATCGTTTCGTCTGACGAGATATTCAAGATCCTGGGCATCGTTGGCGACAAAATAGCATTCAAGGTCGGCATATTGAATTCCCCGGCCAAACCGGCCGTTCCATTCGCCCAGCCATTTGGTTTCACGGCCGGCGGATGGCCAGCCCTGTAAGGGCCACGAATCGGATTTATTGCTCATGGCGGGATAATCCTGGGTTTCGTTCATATAACCGGGAACCGGATAAAAACCCCACTCTACCGTACCGTCATAATTTCTATCCATATCAACACCGGCAAAACCGGTGGACTGGACGTAAAACAAGGTATCGATTAAACCCTGGGCCGAAAGCTGGTCCACAAGCGCAGGATCGGTTATGGTGACATGTTCGTCCTGAAGGTAGATCTCTCCGGCGATCATGACAGACACAAGATCCAGCATACGTGTACCGGTATAATCATTCGGCCATTTTGACGTATTGATACGCGGGTAATCGGCAAGCTGGGTATTGTTCTCAAAGTAAAGCAACACTCTGTTACCGTTCATGTATCCGGCTCGTTCCGAAGAGATATCACCCGCCGGATCATCCGGACCTTCGTATCCTTTCCCCTGGCTCCAAGCCAGAGAAGCAATCAGGCACAGAACAAGTGCAGTAATAAAAATATCATACTTTTTCATATTTATCTCCCGATTCATTTTTTCAATTAGAATTAAAACAAGATACCAAATCCGACCTTGATCTGCCGCGGTGCGGAAAACGCCGTGGGATTTTCGATCCGGTCCTCGTAGGTGTTAAAATCACTCCGGTGGCTCTCACGAGCGGTTTCAAAGATAATC
>JAFGEC010000356.1 GCA_016931775.1 Candidatus Zhuqueibacterota bacterium
AATAACAGGGAAAAATATACGGTTGTTCAGGTCGCTCCGGCTATCCGTGTATCCCTGGGTGAAGAATTCGGTATGGAACCTGGCAGTATTGTAACCGGAAAAATTGTATCGTCATTACGCCGTATGGGATTCGACCGGATTTTCGACACCAATTTCAGTGCCGATCTTACGATCATTGAGGAAGCCAATGAATTGATCTCACGCCTCAAACAGGGAAAAGTCCCCATGCTTACTTCATGCAGTCCGGGCTGGATAAAGTATGTGGAGCATTTTTATCCTGAGGTATTGGATTTTATCTCCACCTGTAAATCCCCCCATGAAATGCAGGGCGCACTGATCAAGTCCTATTATGCCGAAAAATTCGGTATCGATCCGGAAAAATTGTTTGTGGTCTCAATTATGCCGTGCACAGCCAAAAAGTACGAATCCCAGCGTCCGGAGCTTGGTGAAAAATATCCCGATGTGGATGCAGTCCTCACAACACGGGAGCTGGCACGAATGATTAAAACCGCCGGTATTGATTTTCAAAAATTGGCGGATGATTTTTTTGATGATCCGTTGGGCGAATCTACAGGTGCTGCGGCTATTTTCGGCAGCTCAGGCGGTGTGATGGAAGCCGCACTGCGCACAGCTTATTTTTCTTTGACCGGCCAGGACATGGAGGATGTCAATTTCCGGCCGGCACGAGGTTTGGAGGGTGTTAAAGAGGCAAAGGTGAATATTGCGGATTCGGAACTGCTCGTCGCTGTTGTCAGCGGTTTGAAAAATATCGATAAATTTTTAAATGAAATTAAAGCCGGCAACTCACCCTACCATTTTATAGAAGTGATGGCTTGTCCCGGCGGATGTATCAACGGAGGAGGACAGCCTCTGCCGTCATCACCGGAAAAAGTCGAAAAGCGGATGAAAGCGATATATAAAATCGATGGGGATCTTCCGAAACGCTGTTCGCATCATAACGAATCCGTAAAAAAATTATACCAGGATTTTCTCGGTGAGCCTAACAGTCCCAAAGCGCATCATTTACTGCATACCCGTTTTATTGAAAGGGAAATGGTATAATGGCTGTTGTCCGCACAATAGAAGAGCGTTGCAAACGCTGTTATACCTGTATCCGGGAGTGTCCGGCTAAGGCAATCAAGGTCGAGAAAGGGCAGGCCAAGGTCATCGAGGAACGGTGTTTAGGGTGCGGACACTGTGTACTGGTTTGTTCTCAAAAAGCCAAAGCAGTTGAGGATGGTACCGAAAATTGCCGTGCTTTTTTAAAAGGAAACGACCGGACGGTCGCGTTGATAGCTCCATCTTTTCCTGCGGCCTTTCCGGGAATCACACCTGAAAAAATTGTCGGCGCACTTAAACAACTGGGTTTCGATGCTGTAATAGAAGTTGCTTTTGGTGCCGATTTGGTGAATCTAAAATATGTCGAACTGCTGGAAAAGGGTGAATCGGAATTGGAAACCCCTATTATCACAACTTCCTGTCCTGCCATTTATGAATATGTTCAAAAATATGATCCCGAGTTGATTCCCAATCTGGCTCCCATCGTATCGCCCATGGTTGCCATCGGACGTGTGGTGAAACACATCTACGGCTCTCAGACAAAAACCGTTTTTATCGGTCCTTGTACGGCAAAAAAAGTCGAAAAGCGGGATCCGCAAACTCTGAACGCCATCGATGAAGTGTTGACTTTTTATGAATTGAAAGCCATGTGGCGAGAGGAAAAAATAAAACCATCTGAAGCAGTAGAGGGGAATTTCGATCCGCCATTTTCCCATACCGGTAAATTGTACCCCATTTCAGGAGGTTTTTTAAAGAGCGCCGGTCTGCCGTTCGACATTACCAATAATGACATCATTGTGACCGAAGGCAAGCAGAGGATTCTCAAACTGCTCGATAGTGTTAAAAACCGGCAAATTGATGCCAAAATTCTCGATGTTTTGTTTTGTGAGGGTTGTATCAACGGACCTTTTATGGATTTTACTCTGAACCATTTTGCCAGAAAGCAATACATCGTAAATTATAATGAGAACCGTTCCGCCACGACCGATATAGATACATGGAAAAAAAATTTGGATAAATTTAAAAATACAAGTCTACGACGCCGTTTTAAAGATTGTTATATTCACGGCAGGGAACCCAGGGAAGAAGAAATTACAAAAATCTTGGCCGGCATCAATAAATTTGATCCGACGGATGAATTAAACTGTGGCGCATGTGGTTACGATACCTGTTATGATTACGCTACGGCCGTTTATAACGGGTTGGCTGAAGAGGAGATGTGTCTTCCGCATCTGATCGAAAAACAACAGGCCATGCAAAAAGAGCTGCAAAGTTCTTTAAGAGAGCTGGAGGAAACGCAAAATCAGCTTATACAGAATGAAAAACTCGCGTCGATCGGCCAACTGGCGGCAGGTGTTGCTCATGAGGTCAACAATCCACTCGGTTCGATCATGCTTTACGCTCACCTGGTGTTGAAGCAAATGCAGCCCGATGATCCCAAGATTGGAGATCTGAAATTTATCATGGAAGAGTCAAAACGTTGTCAGAAAATCGTTTCAGGTTTATTGAATTTTGCACGTCAGGGCAAATTATATATTAAAGCCTGCCGGATTGGCGATGTTATTTATCGAATGATTGACGCATTGAAAAAGCAACAGCAATTTCAAAATATTAGATTTATTGCCGATCTGCCGCCAACGCTTCCCGAGCTTTGGCTGGATAAGGACCAGATTTATCAGGTGTTTCTAAATCTGGCGATGAACGCCGCAGAAGCGATGCCTTCGGGTGGAGATATTCGGATAACCATAAGAAGCGACCGTCAGTGCGGACATGTCTTGATCACTTTTGCCGACAATGGAATCGGAATACCGGCTGAAAATTTGACAAAATTATTTACGCCTTTTTTTACCACAAAACAGATCGGTAGCGGCACGGGACTCGGATTGCCCATTGCTTACGGTATTGTCAAGATGCATAAGGGCAATATTCATGTGGAGAGCAAGGAGGGCAAAGGGACTGTTTTTACCATCGAGCTGCCCATATTACAGGATGCGGAATTGTTCAAAGAAAAGGCTATGGATTTTAATTTTGGATAAATGATGAAAAAGATATTACTTGTAGATGATGATGTAGATCTCGTTGAAATCAACCGGGATTATTTACTGACCAAAGGTTATTCTGTGGTAACGGCTTTGAACGGCAGAGACGGCATTAAAACCGCGCTTGAAGAAAAGCCCGATCTTGTTGTTTTGGATGTCATGATGACGGATGTCGGGGAAGGGTTCGAAGTAGCCCGTGCGCTACGGGAAAATGTAAAAACACGGTCCATTCCGATTTTGATGTTAACCGGCGTAAACCGGGAGCATGGTTTCAATCTGGTCGTCGGGCCAGATGAAACATGGAATCCGGTTGATGAATTCCTCGACAAGCCCGTTACACACGAAGAACTGTTGAAAAAAATAAGTCAAATGCTAGGTGAATAGATTGTAAATAAAAGGAATTTGTATATGGGAAAAAAAATTCTTTTGGTCGATGATGATACCGATATGCTGGATATATATAAACCGGTGCTGGAAAAAGCCGGATATAACGTAAAAGTAGCCTACAGCGGTACCGAAGGCCTGCAAGTATTTCAGGAATTCGGCCCGGATGCGGTTTTTGTAGATCTGTCCATGGAACATTTTGATTCCGGATTTGTTTTATGCCATAAAATTAAACAATTACCAGCCGGTGCGGATATTCCGGTTATTATAATGACAGCCGCTGGGCACGAAACCGGTATCCGGTTTTCAACCCAGACCTCTGAGGAAAAAAACTGGATAAAAGCGGATGATTACCTGGAAAAACCCATCGCTGTACACGATCTGGTGCAATATTTGGACGATAAAATATTTCGAGATAAATGACCGAAACGTCCACAAAAAATATTCTCATCATTGATGATGAAAGAGGCATGCGTGAAGGTATGCGCCGTTTGCTTCAAATGTTGGGTTATAACGTAGAGACCGCCGAAACCGGTTCTTCAGGAGCGGCACTCGGAATAGCCAAAGAGTATGATATATATTTTATCGATTTAAAGATGCCCGACATCAGCGGTGAACAGGTGTTACTGAAAATCAAAACCCGATATCCCGAAGCCATTTGTGTCATTATTACCGCTTACGCTTCAATCGATACCGCCGTTAATACAACACGGCTGGGTGCTTATCAATACATACCCAAGCCTTTTACACCGGAAGAACTGGAACTTCTGGTTCAACGAGCCATGGATAAACGATGGTATATATTGGAAGCCAGGCGTTTGCGGCAGGAACGCGAAAGCCGCTTGCTGGAACTGGTCAATGAACAGAGCCGTCTGCGCACGATTATCAACGCTTTGGATGATGGAATCCTCGTTGTAAATAATGAAGGCCAGGTGGTATTATTTAATCCCGGATTTCTAAAATTAATGGATATAAAAACGGAAATCAGGTTGGGACAACATATCCTTGACTTTCTTCATAAAGACCTGCGCGAGCAAATTGAAACGCTGCTGGTGAAACCGGATACGGTGACCGCGATTAAGCAAGAAATCGTGGTTTTCCCGCCGGCAAATTTGGTAGTGATGGCGAACATTACACCGATTTTGAAAAAAAAGTCCGAGATGCTGGGTATCGTTGCCGTCATTCGGGATATCACTGAATTGAAAAAACTCGATCTCTTAAAATCTCAGTTTATCAATATGGCTGCGCATGAGCTCAAGTCGCCACTCACAGCCATTCAAGGATATCTGGAGATGGTCGTGAACAAAACGCTTGGAGACTCGCCCGATACCTATGAAAATTATATGGATCGTTCGCTTACCCGCACCAAAGCGCTGGTTAATCTTATCAATGATCTGCTCAATATCACGCGCTTGGAATCCGGCCGCGTGCGCCGGGAATTTGTAAAAACTTCCATATCGGGTATTATCACCGAATGTTTTAAATCATTACAAGACGATATTCATCAAGAGTGTATCGATGTTAAACTGGAATTGGATGATAAAATCACGATTCAGGCTGACCGGGATGATATTTATCGTATTTTTAGACATTTACTGGAAAATGCCGTAAAGTATAACAGAAAGAACGGCCGAATTCATGTCCGTATGTCAAAAGAAGGACATTATGCCCTTGTGTCCGTGCAGGATACCGGCATCGGATTAAAAGAAGATGAAAAAAACCGGTTGTTCGAAGAATTTTTTCGTGCCAAGAACGATTTAACCCGGCGTATCGCCGGTACCGGATTAGGTCTGACCATTGTTAAAAAATTGGTTGACTCTTATGCAGGAAAGATTCAGGTGGAAAGTCAATTTGAGCACGGTTCGACTTTTAGTATTTATTTGCCGATTGGTTAAAACGAATCACCATGGCAGGATCCTTTATAATTGAAGATGAGGTAAAATAATGTTATTAAATGAAATCGTCCAAAATCTATCCCTCAAAATTCTAAGCGGAGAGGAAAATCTACAAAAATCAATCACTTGTGGACATATTTCCGATATCCTGAGCGATGTTATGGCCCGGGCCGTAAAAGGATCCATCTGGATTACCAATCAAACTCATGAAAATATTATTGCTATTTGTTATTTTAAAAGTCTTGGCGCCGTTATCCTTCCCGGTGGACTTGATCCTGATCAATCAGCTCTGCAAAAAGCACGGGAGAAAAATATTCCGGTATTGTCAAC
>JAFGEC010000357.1 GCA_016931775.1 Candidatus Zhuqueibacterota bacterium
AATGAAATGCCGAATCATATCGAGCGGTGGAGGGATTATTGCGGAAATAACGTATGCGGTATTCCCTCGATGGACCAGTGGGAAAATGCTGTTTCGAGTATGCGCAGTATTGTTCAAAGCCGTCCCGCAACAGTGCAGAATCAGCTCATGAATCTTTTTCATTTCGATTCGATGGTGCAGCTCGACATCCAGGTACAGCAACCGGATTACGGTAATGTAAAGCTGGGACAGCAAACGATCATCACCGATACCTATTCCGGCCAGTTTTTTCGCGACATGACTGTTCTCTTAAATGCGGAGGCAAATAAAGGATTTCAGTTTGCAGGCTGGCGTCAAACTTCCGAATCCACAACGATCTTGTTAAACACCGGAGCCGTCTGGAAGTATTTTGACGACGGTTCCTCCCCGGGCACGGGGTGGAATGAGATCGATTTTAACGATTCGGCATGGCCATCCGGCCCGGCACAATTGGGATATGGGGATGATGATGAAAATACTGTGGTCGACTTTGGACCCGACTCGAATCAAAAATATACCACCACCTACTTTCGCACCACATTCCATATGACGGACATTTCTCATGTCCGCAGTTTGACTTTTAAATTATTGCGGGATGACGGTGCCGTGGTTTATCTGAATGGCAATGAAGTACTTCGCGCCAATATGCCCGGCGGATCAATTCAATACGACACCCCGGCAGCCGCCTCCGTTGGCGGTTCTGATGAAGATACATTTTTTGAATATACAGTTGACACCAATGCTCTTTTAAATGGGAAAAACACCGTCGCCGTCGAGGTGCATCAGTATAACGGCTCAAGCTCAGACATCAGTTTTGATTTAGAGATTGAGGCATTAACAACCGGCAATTCCGATGATGTAATTTCTGAAAATCCGGAATTAATTATAAACTTGTCTGAAAATCAGGCACTAACAGCGTTGTTTTCGTTGGACTTCGAAAACGAGCTTCCGGTGCAAATCAACCAGGACATCATACTAACCGCTGCCAATTCACCCTATATTGCTTTACAGGATATTGTGGTTTTGCCGAATGTAACCCTGTCGATGTCGCAGGGTGCAGAGATTCAATTTTCTGAGGGGGCCAGTTTCGTTATCAACGGCCGTCTCGTTGCAAACGGCACAGCTGACGAGCCCGTCATTTTTGAAGGGATCGGCAACAGTCGCTGGGGAGCACTGTGTTTTGAAAATACAACAGGCCCGTCATTATTGTCACATGTTCATATCAGAGGCGCGACAACCGGTGAGGATGCAGTGCGTTTTAAAGCGGCCGTCTCTTCGTGGAATTCGGATATCACACTGGATTACATTGAAATGACCAAAGTCAATCAGCCGCTGTATGGGAACGGTGGTACAATCCTGCTGACCCGATCGACACTGGACGGCACCGACTCTGGCGATGATATCGCAAATATTCAATACGCTTCCGCTCGCGTTGAAAATTG
Source organism: Candidatus Zhuqueibacterota bacterium (assembly GCA_016931775.1). Taxonomy (GTDB): domain Bacteria; phylum Zhuqueibacterota; class Zhuqueibacteria; order Residuimicrobiales; family JAFGEC01; genus JAFGEC01. The sequence continues at coordinate 1,461 of JAFGEC010000357.1, forward strand.
CCACCTCATTGGTAACGGTGAACTGGATTTTGATTCTGTGGATGACGGTATCATACGCAATAATCGAATCGATATCATCAGCACGAATTCCAATCGTGACGGCATCGACATCGGCGCTTCGGACCGGGTTTTGATTGAAAACAATCGAATTTTCGATTGTCCGGACAAGGGCATTTCCGTGGGCGAGGGTTCCGAAGGCACGGTTATCATCGGCAACCTGATAGTGAACACATCGATGGGTGTTGCGGTCAAAGACGGCTCTTACGCAAAGATAGATCACAACACGTTTTTCAATGACAGTGTCGGCGTGGCCTGCTATGAAAAAGTGGCAGGTCAAGGCGGAGGGAACGCAACCGTTACGAATTCGATATTTTCCGGTTCGTATAATGCCGAGTATTCACTCGATCCAAAGTCTACGATAGAAATCACTTATTCGCTTTCTGAAAAAAATCAGATTCAGGGCACCGGTAATCTTTCCGGTGCTGCGTATTTTATCAATGCTTTGTCCGGTAATTTTTATCTTACACCGGATTCGCCCTGCATCGACACCGGCGATCCGTCTGCTCCAACAGATCCTGACGGATCCCGTACGGACATCGGCTCGTATTTTTATAACAAAGGACCGATTAAAACCACATACCTTGTTATCAACGAATTTATGGCGGATAATACCAAAACATTGGCCGATGAGGCAGGTCAGTTTGACGACTGGATAGAAATTTACAACGGCAGCGATGAACCGATTAACGTTGCCGGATTGTATCTGACCGATGATTTTTCTCACCCGACTTTATGGCGTATTCCCGACTATGCACCGGAATTGACCACAATAGCTGCAGGTGGTTATTTACTTGTATGGGCGGACAAAGATTTGGATCAAGGTTTTTTGCATGCCGATTTAAAATTGAGTGCATCAGGGGAGCAGTTGGCGCTGGTTAAAAAATCGGAGGATCAGATATTTTTTGTCGATTCGCTGGCTTATTCAACACAGCGAGCGGACGTTTCCAGAGGACGATTCAATGACGGTGCAGTTAAATGGATTGATTTTGCCGTTCCGACACCGGGGCAAGCGAATGATTCTGCACGTATAGACAATTCTCAAAATGAAAATGAAATTCCGGCAAAATTCGCCGTTTTTCAAAATTTCCCGAATCCTTTCAATCCATCAACAACAATAGGTTATGACCTTCCTATTGCAGCATATGTGAAAATAGAGGTTTTTAATTCGCTTGGCCAGCGGATTTCGGTTTTGAAGCAAGAACATAAAGAAGCAGGTGCTCATCGTGTTGAGTGGCGCGGCATGGATGATGCAGGTCACCAGGTATCGTCCGGTATTTATTTTTACAAAGTAACGGCCGAAGAATTTTCAGCCGTCGGGAAGATGGTTTTGATGAAATGAATGACCTATTTTACAAATACATCTCTTAATGCCTTATGCATGACATCCACAGGTGCATTGACACCCGTCCACATTTCAAAACCGATTGCACCCTGATAGACCAGCATTCCCAAACCATCCAGCGTCTTTGCTCCCCGCAACTCCGCTTCTTTTAAAAATCGAGTGAGTGGAGGATTCGGGATGACGTCACAAACAAACATATGCTTGGTGATACTTGTATATTCGATATTCGGCTTTGATTCCACATCAGGGTAAAGTCCGATTGATGTTGCATTTACTAGAATATCCGTTTTCTCTGGTACGGTAAAAATCGTATCCCATTCGACAAAAACCGCCGATGTTTTGGTTTTATTTTTGATCAAATTGACCAACTCTTTTCCCCGCGCTGCGGTACGGTTCACAATTGTGATTTTTTTTACGCCGGCAAGTGCCAATTCTACACAAATCGCTCTGGCGGCACCACCGGCTCCCAATATAACGACGTTTTTATCTACAGGGTCCATTTGAGCATCGAGTTTAATGGATTGCAAAAAACCTTTTCCGTCCGTATTTTCTCCGATTAACATATGACCATCCAAGCGAACCGTATTAACGGCACCAATTAATGCTGCATCAGGAGCTATTTTGTCCAGATATTTCAAAACCTCAACTTTATGCGGAATCGTCAGATTAATTCCCCGCATGTTCATGGCGCGCAATCCTCTCATTGCATCTTTCAAATCCTCGGGATAGACTTCGATTGTCAAATACCTCCAATTCAATTTTCTATCCTGAAATGCCGCTTCCTGCATAATGATGGTCGGATTTTCAGCAACCGGATGTCCAAAAACACCGACGAGTTCTGATTTATAGTTCGACTTCATATTTATAGTCCTTTTCACATCTTCCCCGCCCTTTTGACCAGTTTTTCCACAGCCGAAACAATCATTAATTCCGTCTGTCCTCGGGGTGCCTTGGCCTTCTCCAATGTCTCTAATTTTTCCTTAATCCAATCTTCATCGGCTCGTGTGCCATTTTCCACCAAGGCAATGGCTTCCAGGCCTATTTGCGCACAGGCGGATAAATCGGCGGACAAGGACTCAATTTCTTTTAACACCGGGGAGATGCCTATTGTCGTAAGCAATTTATCATGATTGGCGTTCCAGACATCGAGTGTTTCCTTCATTTTATCCAGTTTTGACTGAGCAGGTTCGCTAAAATAGGCATCTACCAGTCCCCGAAATTCCCGTGCCTTTTCGGCGTCGGCAACCGCCACATCCACCACTCGTGTCAGTGGTGATTGCTGGGTGTAAGCGCGCTGGGCACCGCGGGTGTAGATTTTCACCGGCTCAATAACGTCAACCAGGATCTCGAGTGCGGTCACATCGGTATTGTTGGTCAAACGGCGCAACATCATTTGTTTATTTTTGATATGCAAAAGCCCCAATTCTTCAAGGCGAAAACTGACCTCATCGAGCCGACGGTACATATCATCGACATCTTTGACCGATCCCGGCGACCAAAAACGCTCGGCAATCGCAGCTGTTCGCGGCCAGATGCGCGAATCAACGGTTTCGGGAATGACAAATTCCGCCCACATGGTGGCTTCGCCGCCGAGGATGAACTTTTGCTCATCAGGGCTTAACGGTGTGTCTTCGGGTATGGGATCATTGAGGTAATGGAAATCCGTCGGCTGGATCAGATCGATATAGTATCCATTGGATAGCATCACCTGATATCCTTTACGCGCTGATTCAATAAGTGACTTTCTGCCGCGCCAGCTTTGAATCACGATGGTTGTGGGCATATCGGGGTGCAAAATTTCATCCCAACCCACCATTTTTTTGCCGTATCGGGTCAGTATCTTTAGAATGCGGTTGTTAAAATAACTTTGCAAAGCGTGATTATCAGAGATATTGTTGCTCTTTTTAAACTGCTGAATATCCTCATTGGCATCCCATTGCTTTCCGTTATTTTCATCACCACCGATATGGATATATTCATCGGGAAACAATCCGGACATTTCTTTTAAAAAAGCGTCCAGAAATTCATAGGTAAATTCCCTGGTCGGATCCATCGTCGGATCCATTATGCCCCATTTACGTTCGACAGTATACGGACCGGGTGCGCTGGCAAGTTCGGGATAAGCGGTCAGCCAACTGGTGGCGTGACCGGGCATATCGAACTCGGGCACCACCCGAATACCCCGGTCGGCGGCATACTGAACGACGTCTTTAATTTGGGCCTGGGTGTAATAAAAACCGTCGGATCCGAGTTCATGCAATTTGGGCCAGGTTTTGGATTCGACGCGAAATCCCTGGTCTTCCGTCAGATGCCAGTGCAGCACATTTAATTTGACAGCTGCCATACCGTCCAGATTGCGCTTGATGACATCCACAGGCATAAAATGCCGGCAGGCATCGATCAGCAGGCCGCGCCATGGAAACCGGGGCGAATCTTTTATTTCGGCGCCGCGGATATAGTATCCGTTTTTATCGGCTTCCAGCAGTTGTAAAAAAGTCTCCAATCCGCGAAGCGCACCGATATCGGTTTCTGCTTCCAGTACGATTTGTTCCGCATTCACCACCAATCGATAGGATTCATTTTCATACAAAACCACTTGGCCGGGCCGATTCACCCGAATGGTCATAGCCGCCTGATCCGGCGCTGTTTCGGCGGTAATAAAGTCCTGAGGGAAAAACAATCCCGTTCGCCCGGCCAGCCGTCTCAAGGTTCTTGTAGCAGCCCTGAATAATCGAGGATGACAATCGCCTTTGACCGTGATGGCAAATGTATCGGACAGACGGTATTGATTTTCATCCAACTCGAATTGTTGAGGGACGGGCATTAAAAAATGTGGTTTCTGCATTTCTCCCACCGCAAATTGTACAAAAAAAAGCACCAATAAGATAGTGGTATATTTCATTTTATCACCTCTTTTTTATTCCGTCACACTTGCAAATCCGCGCCGGTTGAGATCCCAATAGATCACATAACCGGCGACGGCTGCGGCTGCCAGGTACAACAAAGCCGCTAGATATTCACCGAATAAAAGCTTACCGATACCAAAAAGGACGGCATAGATAAGTACGACACCGCAGAGCCAGTCAAGAAACAACCAGCCCAGTCCGGTATCACTTTTGACCTTCGGTAAACCTGCCGAGATTTTTTTCCACCCGATGCCGCCGGGGTGAACCTTGGCGTAAAAGGAATTCAATTTCTGAACATCCACCGGTCTGGTCACAAAGGTCACTACCAGCCACACAATACTGGTTCCCAGGACGATAGGATACAATGTTATGGGTGATTCAAGATGCAGGACGTGTGTGGCAAAAGGATAAATGGCCAGCGGCACGAGCATCGCGGATATTTCCGACCAGGCATTGATGCGCCACCAGAACCATCGCAGGATCAACACCGCTCCCATTCCGGCGCTGGCGTTCAGAATAAACACCCATGCACCGGAGATGGTGGTAAGAAAAAGCCGGGTTATTAAAAGTGAGAACACCACCATAACCACGATACCGATACGGGACACCAGCACATAATGTCTTTCATCCGCCGAGCGGTTAATAAATCGTTTGTAAAAGTCATTCACAAGATATGAGGTGCCCCAGTTCAACTGCGAGGCGATCGTTGACATATAGGCCGCCAGGAAAACAGCGATGAGCAAACCGAGCAATCCGGAGGGCAGATAACGCACCATCAGTTTTGGGTACATAACTCCGGGATCGACGGTATTTTCATATTTTTCGTAGTATTCGCGAAATTCCGGACTATGTTTTTCAGACGTTACAGGAATTCTGTTTTCGTAAACATGCTTCGCTTGTTGATAAAAAGCAGCGTTTTCTTTTTCAAGCATTTCCGTATTCTCAACCCGCGGAAGCAAAAGCAGTGCGGAAAGCGCAACCAGAATCCACGGCCAGGGCCGCAGGGTATAATGGGCGATGTTGAACCACAGCGTGGCAAACAGGCTGTGTTTTTCATCTTTAGCCGACATCATGCGCTGGGCCACGTAACCGCCGCCGCCGGGATCCGCACCGGGGTACCAGCTGGACCACCATTGCAAGCCGATAAAAGCAAAAAAAGCACCCAGCGATAAAGCCAGCGCACCACCGGTCACGCCTTTGATACTGACATTACCAATTTTGGGGAAAAATCCGAGAATCTGCGGCGCCAGTTGCTGTTTTAAGCTGACAATACCTCCGACCTGCGGTAAGCGCACCACAATGACAGCCAGTACGATACATCCCACCATGGCAAATACAAACTGAAAACTGTCGGTTCGAGCCGTACCCAACAAGCCGGAGGCTGAAGCGTATACGGCAATGATAAAAGCCGCAATCACCACCAGCCAAAACGGATCAAAATCGGGTACCGTAACGTAGAATATTTTTTCCATGGCCTTATGAACCCATCCCATCACGATGGCATTCATAAATAGACCGAGGTATAAGGCGCGAAATCCGCGCAGCGCCGCCGCTGCTTTACCGGAGTAACGAAATTCGATAAACTCAACGTCGGTCATAACACCGGACCGTCTCCACAATTTGGAGAAAAAGAAAACGGTGAGCATTCCACCGATGGCCATATTCCACCAAATCCAGTTTCCGCCGATGCCGTTTTTTGCCACAAGCTCCGTCACCGCCAGCGGCGTATCGGCGGCAAAAGTGGTGGCCACCATGGCGGTTCCCGCCAGGTACCAGGGCAGATTTCGGCCGGAGAGAAAAAATTGACCGGTATCTTTACCGGCTTTGCGGGAATAATAGGCGGCGATACCAAAAATAATGAGAAAAAACAAGACAATAACGCTGGCATCCAGAACTGAAAGTTGTTGCATGGGCGCCTCCCGGAAAAAAATTCAGTTTATAAAACATAATTTATCAATTGCGCGCTGATTATCAAGAAAATAATGGAATTTCATGATTGAAAAGGCAGTTTTGTTTTTGTCCTTTTTTTATTCTTCTATGATTCCGAATGATTCATCGCGCAGAGCCGCGGAGCCGCAGAAGGCACATAGAAGAGAGATAAGGCTTAAGCCAAGAGTTTTGTTAAATATTTCATTTATTG
>JAFGEC010000358.1 GCA_016931775.1 Candidatus Zhuqueibacterota bacterium
GATATTTTATGTTATTTACGTGTCTATCTGGAGCTATCCATAAAAGCCAAAGGTTTTATCATGTTAAAGGAGATGGGTTTCGAACCGGACGCCGATCCTGCTGTCCAAGCGATGCTGGATGAATTGAAATATCTGGAAAATAGTATCGGAAAAACCGGAAAGATGGCGATTTCGCAATTCCTGTCAACAAGTAAACAAGATATCTGGCAGCTGAAAATGCTTGCCCATAAATTGTAAAAAGGTAGCTTGATGGGTGTACATCATAAAAAAGTTCCTTTAAAAAACAAGTATACTGAAATTGAGCGGCTGCAAAAAATTGTTACAAATTTTTGTCAGCATTATAACATACCTGCGGAAATTCTTTTTCATCTCAATGTGGTTCTGGACGAAATGGTAACCAACGTCATTTCCTATGCCTGGTGTGATAATCTGACTCATCATTTCAACATTTATTTGGAGATCAAGAATGGCTTGATCACTGCAACAATAGAAGATGACGGAAAACCCTTTAATCCATTGTTAACAGAAAAAGTTGATGTAACCAGGCAGATCGAAGAAAGACCCATCGGTGGTCTAGGTATTCATCTTGCCAAGACCATGATGGATTGCCTGGAATATAAATATCAAAAAAACAAGAATATATTGACTATAAAAAAGCGAGTAAAGAAATAAGGAGCAATAATGCAGATTAGTAAACAAAAAGAAGGCAATGTGCTTGTGGTAAAAGTTGCGGGACGTGTTGATGCGGCCACAAGCAAAGCACTGGAAACGGAAATGTTGCCACCTATTGATAACGGTGAGCACAAGATTCTGGTTGACTGTTCTAATCTGGAATATATCAGCAGCGCCGGTTTGCGTATATTTCTCATGGCTGCGAAAAAACTTAAAATGGCAAGGGGTAAAATCGTACTTTGCAGTATGCTGCCCCCTATTAAAACCATGTTTGAAATCGCCGGATTTTCAGCGGCATTCCCCATATTTAACACAATGGAAGAAGGGGAAAAAGAGTTGAGAAAAAAATAAATTATCACCAGGAATACCGGTTTATCCGTGTAACCTCCTCGTCCTGACAACCAAAGGAGAATTTAATGAATTGGCCGATCCTTTGGTTATTTTCCTGCTCTTATTCAAAAATTTCACCCCTTAGATATTTCCCCCATACTGTCTCGAACCACGATTCTTCTTCCGGAAGCGGCCGCCGTGACTTCCATATTGAGGTAAATCTTCCGTTCTTGTCCTTCACAGTCTGTACAACCAAATCCCGAAGTTTGGGATCCTCCAACCTGTATCGCCATTTGTCGCCTAATTTATCCAATACCGGATCACCGTTTTTATCCATAACCATGTAGGATCCCCGGCTGCCGCCGCCTTTTTCCAAATACGCTTTGATAGCATCCAGATAAGCTGCATGCGCCAGTACCAGATGACGGTTTTGTAACAAAAAAGGTATTTCGGCACGAGAAGAGATTGTCTGCATTTTGAACCGTTCGATCTGATCATAGGCATCCTCAACCGCCGTGCGAACAAGATCAAGGTCCCGGATATGTGAGCCAAAATTGGTCATACGCTGTTGAAATTCATCACGATAAGCCGTAACGGTGTTGCTAGACGACGTTCGGGCGACAAAATCCCTTACGAGTTGAAAAATTTTTCCACCTTTTTCACGCGCGGTATGTTCGAAATCAGTCTGTGAAGATTCTCTTTTTTTGCCGTGGGTAATTTTTTGTGCAGCGCGTAAAGAACCCACTTGACCGGAATTTAATGCAGAACCCCCGGGCCGGTACACACCGTGACTGCCGTTCACTTCGCCGACCGGATACAGCCCCGTGATATTTGACTGCCACCACATATCACCGGCCAGACCACCATTATTGTGCTGTGCACACACAGCCACTTCCAGTGGCTCGGTTTTAATGTCAATGCCGTTTTTGGCATATAAATTTATAGCAAGCGGATTCATTTTTTCCAAACGCTCTATAGGCGTGCCAAATAATGCACTGGATTTTTTTAAATATTCGTATGCCTCGGGTTTTAAATCATCAAACGAAAAACCTCCGATGCGTTGATCACCGTGCGGATTGTCACGAAAATCCATATACACCCGCCGTCCTTTGACGACTGTTTCGACATACACCAGGACATCGATCAATGAAGAACCATAATTCGGAATTTTACGCGGATCGAACGGCCACTGATAACCTTTTAAAAAGACATCTGTTGCTAGTGTGCCCATATCGGGGAAATACTCGTTTAAAAATTCCTTTTCATCCTTTCCTTTTATATCCGTGCTGATATACCGGGGTATCACCTGCTGGTATGTACCGGATACGTTCCATCTGAATTTAATGGATGCCAGACCGTACTGAGATTCAGGTAAATTTTGCGCTATGGCGCCGACCTCTAATGCCAGCCCGATTGCGCCGATGTGTATTTGCGGATAAACGGAGGTTTTGTACAATCCTCCGGGACCGCCTACACCAAAAACCACGTTAGTCGTCTTGAAAAACACCAATCCGTATGTGTCATCGTCGAGTCGGTTTTTATCTATGGCCAACAAACCAACGATCCGGTCTTTTGCCGTAAGCAGTGCAACCACATCGTGTTCGTCAAATATGGTTATACCCTTATTTTTTACATCTTTTAACAAGCATTGAAACATCTGGCTGGAGGTCCATGGGCCGGCCGAGGTGGCGCGTTGTCGCGGATCGTGGTCGGTCTTGTAACCTACGAATCCACCGTAATTGTTATGGGGGAACTGAACACCGAGTTGAACCAGATGGAAAAATTCCTGTGCCGACATTGTGGCTTCAATGAGTGCCAGATCGCCGTGCATCGCTCCACCGTCGTAGAGTGCTTTGGCCATTTCAAATGGTGAATCGGATACGTGGCCACTGACGGAAAGCTTGTAATATGTTTGCTTGTCAGACCCGGTATTATTAGATGTGCCGCCACCTACTTTCTCCGTAACAATGGCGATATCGGTATGTCCGTACGCTTCCAGATGAACGGCGCAATTTAAAGATGCCGCACCGCTGCCGACGATCACGGTATCCAACTCATATGCAGGTATTTCCAAGTGTTCAATTTTAACAAATGATGTCTTCATTTTAACTCTCCCGTCCTATAATCGTTGTATATGAAATCCGCCATCAACATTTATTACCTGCCCAGTCGAATAGGGTAAAAATCCAAGAGCTATAGCGGCCACAGCTTTACCGACATCCTCGGACTCGCCCCATCGTTTTATAGGTAGTAGCCCTTCCTCGTGGATCAATCGATCGTATTTGTCTTTGACAACTTTGGTCATATCCGTCGCGATAACTCCGGGACGGATTTCATAAACCAGGATTCCAAACTCTGCGAGCCGGTCTGCATAAAGTTTTGTCATCATGCTTATACCCGCTTTGGAGAGGCAATACTCGCCTCGGGCTGGCGATGAAGTGTAGGAGGAGATGGATGCCAAATTTACAATGTAATATTGCCGTTCGTTATACTGTTTTTTTTGCTCGATCATCCAATTGGCAGCCAATTGAGTAAGGAAATATGGCCCCTTTAAATTGATGTTCATGACTCGGTCATAACTTTCCTCAGTGGCTTCCAGAATGTCCAGCCGCTGTGAAGGCGCCACGCCGGCATTGTTGACCAAAATATCCAGGCGGCCGAATTTATTTTTAATCTGGTCGATAATAGTCTGCCGTTCATGGCTTTTTGAAATATCTGCCCGGATGTACAATACATCCACACCATTTTTTCTAATCAAATCAATTGTATGCTGTACCTGCTTTTCTTCAAATACATCATCAATAACAATATCAAATTTTAAGTGTGCCAACTGATCGGCAATCCCCCGCCCAATACTGCGGGAGGCGCCGGTTATCAATGCTACCGGTTTTTGCATGTCGTCCTCTTTTCTTTGATTTCGTTTGTTGAATTATTAATATAAAATCATATAATATGATTTTCAATGAAAAAATTACCGGAGTATCTTTCAAAATTTTATTTATATTGATAGAAATACCGGTGCAATCAATCTAACATCTATGCTTCAGTAAAATTTTATTTAGCCTCGCGCAGAGCTGCGAAGGCGCGGAGAATTTAGACGGGCAATTTGTAAAAGTTTGTATTCCTTTGATTTTAAAAAAAATTTTTCTAACTTTCATCATGACAAAAAATGATCAACATTCTTCGCCACTGGCGGCATATCTGGCCGATATTAAAATAAATTTTGGCGGTTTGTTTGCACCAGAGCGTGATATTGCGGTCGTTCAGGCACCGGGTGTAATGAATGTCCTGGGTGGATTTGCCGAATCAAGTGGTTCCATGATGCTGAAGAGCAGTGTTGAAAAAGTCACGATCGCCGGCGTACAAAAACGACGGGATCGACGGATCGTTATTAAACTTTTGGCACCCCGAACCCAGGTATGTCCCATCATCGACTTAAATTTGGATGATTGTTTTCAATCAAACAAACCCATTACATTAAACAGGTTATCACGGCTTTTCAAGAATCACCCGGATAAACACTGGGCTGTGTTACCTTTGGGTGTTTTAACGGTTCTTTTGAGGGAAAAACTTGCTGAATTTCAATATGGTGTGACCATGGGTATTCAGCACAATATCCCCACCAATGCAGGACTTTGCGCTTTTCAGGCATTGCTGTCTGCTTCCTCAGTCGCTTTTAATAAAATTTACAAGCTCGCACTTGATGATTACCAGCTTATGCGTATCTGTCATATCGTATACGAATATTGGAAACAGGCTCCTTCAAGTCTGATGGACATTTATACCACACTGGCAGCGGAAGAAAACAAATTATTATTGCTGCGTAGTCAACCCCATGAGCTTTTAGATGTTATCGGTATACCTGAAAAGTATTCCTTTTTTACTGTTCACTTGAATACCGGAATAAAATCAATAGATACCCAAGCCCTTGATGCACATATTTCTGCGCATATAGCGCAAAAAATTATTTTTCATACGATCCCGGAAAAGTTGCCTTTTGGGGGATTTTTGTGTAATATCCCTGTGATAAAATGGCGAACGCAATACCAGCAGCTCGTACCTGAAACCATTGCGGGTAAAGATTTTCTGGAGCGATATGGTGCCCCTAAAGATAAAGCTCTGATCAAATCCGATCGATTGTACAGACCGAGACTCCACGCTGAGCAAGCCCTGCTGGAGAATGAACGAACTGAAAATTTTACAAAATTACTCAGCACCTATGCATCCTCCCGGGAATTCCCAGTACTGCAAGAAGCGGGTCGTTTGCTTTATGAGTCTCATGACAATCTGAAATTCATCACACCAGCTCTTGAAAAAGTAGATTATTTTATGCAATTGCTTAAAAATTCAAATTTTTCCCATATGATTATGGGAGCGACCGCCGGTTTTCCTCTTTCGCCGGATACGGTGGTTATCTTTGCACACATAAAAGCAAAGGATATTATTACAAATTTGATGGCACAGTTTCGTCATGAATTCGGGAATGATGCCCAGATTTTTTGTGGATCATCCCCCGGAGCATTAAAAACAGCACCACAACTAACTTTTTTTAAATAGAACAGGGATAAAACAGCAGATGGTAAAAAAAGCTGTCATAACTGCAGCCGGTAAGGGCAC
>JAFGEC010000359.1 GCA_016931775.1 Candidatus Zhuqueibacterota bacterium
CCTTCAAGCACAGAAATTATGTATGATTTCAAAGAACCAAACCGGAAACCACAGAGTTTAACTAAATGTATGATATTTTTCTAAAGGTAATGTATAGGTATCTGGTATTACAATTAATTTAGCTTTTTTGCCCTGCTTTTTAATTGCGTAATCAAGTCCTTTTTCAACTGATTGTATACATCTCATATTAAGCTTCTGTGCATCACCCTGTGAAATCTCCTTCGCCCCAGCAAGTACTACTTCGTAGTCCTGACATGTTTTTGCGATATGATTGACATAGTATACCAGTGCCTGATATTGCAGGTGTGGTTCTTGCCAAGCTCTTGAGGCCAACAACCACATAAGATGTGGATAATCATAATTCAGCAGATCTTTTGAAACATGCCATCCTGATTCAAGGTATTCCTTTGTTGACCAACCCTTTTTACACGATGCAACGGCAACGATAGTACCACTTTCTTTTAAGCAATCAGAAGCTATCCCTAATCCACCCATAGAGGACATAAAATAATCATCTTTGCCAACCCCCGGCGTTATGATGACAATGTCCGCTAAATGAGGAATTTTCGCTCCCCATACATTTTGATCTCCGTATTCGATCCCTTTCAGTCGTGCCTCAAAAGGATCACCTGCAAATACACGTAATACGTCTCCCTTACTATTGTAGACAACATTTACTATAAAATCTAACCCTGCCATTCGGGCGCATTCATCAGCGTCATCTCTTAAAGGATTTCTTAAAATTCCTCTCCTGGGATATGACCCCGTATGATTATGAATGATGCTCCAGATACCTGATACGCCTGCCATAATCATCTTTGCCCCGCCTGAATAACCCATATCACCATGAGGGGCGATTCTCCCGATTGTGACTTTAATGTCAGCGTCAGCAACTATTCTATTAATAAATAAAGGGGTTCCCAACTCTTGAGTAATACCTATAAATTTCAATTCATTAAACTCATAAGCATTATGGGATATGACTTTATATTTGGCAAACACATCACTTCCAACTCTCTCTCTCAGTTTTTCTTCATTCATATAATCAGGATTATGCATGCCATTTGCACAAATTAACGTAACATCTTCGTTCCGGATACCGCCCTTTTTTAATTCATCCAAAACGAAAGGCATTATAGTGGCAACAGGAGTAAGTCTTGTAAAATCATCGAATATTAAAGCCACTTTTTTACCAGGAGAAACGATATCGGACAGTTTTTTCTTTCCGATCGGTGCGGACAAAGCTTCCCGTATAAGGGTTGAAACATCTTTAGCAGGAGCAGGATCTTTTCCTTGTAAAACTGTAATGTTTTGATCAGGCAAAGGGATATCTATCGCAACATAGTTACCATTATAGGGAATCTTTAAGTTCAATGTCTAATCTCCTTAGTAAAAAAGATTCAATTCACAGAAAAGATAACTTTATTAAAAGCAATCAAACATGTTGGAGGTGATTTTCATTTAAGCTTTCCTATCTCACCTTGTCCCGCATTTTATCATTGCTTATCAAACGCAACGCCCGCCATCACCGGAGATACAAGAAATATTGTGAAAGAATTTATTTCAAGTTACGGTAATAACTGTCAGCATTATAAACTGCGGCCAAAGGATTGTGGCCAAGCACTCGGTCCTTGACAGCAAGAACTGTGCATGGAGCATCGGCATACTTGAAAAAGAGAGAATCATGGCCTACACACAATCCCAGAAGCACATTGAGATCTGTTTGTTCCTTGTTCAGAATCATGGCTTGCAAGATCGGATTGCACATGGCTTCTCTGGCATCCGGATTAATCTGTTGATCTTTATTGACCCCGATGCGCTCCTTGGATATTCCACCCACATTGCAAACCGCTGATACGACATCAAACCCCCCAGATGAAAAAATATCCTCTACAATCTTTGCCTCTTTCCTCAAGCCCACACAGAAAGCCAGACCAAGACGTTTGTAATTCAGCTTCTTGGCAAATCCCATTATTTCTTCAATCCGGGTCTTGGAACCTCTTATTTCTTCATATCCATGACCTTTGTTACTATATCCATCCCCTTCCTGAATAGTAGCCTGCCTTGCAAATTCACAGATTCCCAAGTTATTTTTGTATTCCTTCAGGCTCTGTTCGACAAGTTCCGACATGTTACGGGTCGGGCAAAAACCGGGAAATTTCCCGTCCTCATTCCGGCAAAGCCTTTCTGAGGGTTTGTAGGGACACCGGGCACAATTAGGTGCTTCATTAGACATGGTAGATTCCTTTCATGTAAACCAGAGGGAAAATTTGAACCTCGTCTCATTGTTTTAATGCCACATGATTAGACTTTGTTTATCAATGGCAAGGCAAATACAATATACAGGTTAATACTCTTTCAAGTTTCTTCATTTCTTAAGGGTTCCCCAAAAACCGTTCTAATCAAAAGCCACATCTGTTTTTTAGATTTCCCTGATTTTATCTGCAAGAGCAAACCCTGATTGAAGTATATTCTTACCCAGCTTCAATACTGATGAAACCGCTTCTGCGATTTGTCCACCCCTGACAAGCTGAAACGCCTGTAGTTACCGTAACGTCTCATTTACGTTCAGGCTGAGTGAGCATTTCAAAGCCCTGCAAAACTACATACGGATCAATGATGAATATTCCTCCGGCATCAAATCCTTTCTGTTCTTCATAAATACCGCAGGTTGTTAATAGAATTATTTCAGCCATCTGTTAAGTTGTTTGGAAATTATCTATTTTGTGGCAATATACTTCCATCTCTGTACATGGCCCTGTCAGAAAGGGAATCACCTATTCTGATAAGCTCATTTACGCTGCTTTCTCCTGAAGAATATGCCCCTGCTATTTTACCCTGTCCCAAGTTTTGTCCGACACACAGATGAACAAGGTACGGATCCCAAAGTTCACCGGACCGGGGTGAAACGACAGTGCCATAGTTCGCTGCCTTTGCGGTCTTAATTGTTTGAAATGTTTCCGTTAAGGTGCCGACTTGATTAGGTTTAATCACAATAGCGTTTGCGGCTCCCATGGTTATCCCTTTTTCAAGTCGCTTTTTGTTTGTCACAAAGAGATCATCACCCAGTATCTGTACCTTGTTACCAATCTTTTCGGTCAGAATTTTCCACCCTTCCCAATCATCTTCAAATAGAGGATCTTCAAGACTTACAATCGGATATTCACCACATAACTTTACAAGCCAGTCTATCATCTGGGTTCTTGAGAAAACCGCTTTATTACAGTCGAGGTAATATAAACCATTACGATATAGTTGATTCGCCGCGATATCTACGTGAATACCAAATTCATCCCAAGGTTCATACCCTTCATCCTTTATCAATTGAGTCAAGATCGCGAAGGCTTCCTCGTTTGTATCGAATCTTGCGATCGGAATACCTGCTATCTTCGAATAATGTGCTGTTCCATATCCTGTTTTTGCTGTCATTATTTCACAAAGCTTTTTATATATTCCGAGCGTGGAAATATATCCTGATTTATAATTCTTTGCCTTAAGAGGGATCAAAGCATATTCTTGAAAATCGCAGATCCCCGACAGGCTCACATAGGCTGGTCCACCGAACATAACGTAAACAAGTGGCAAGGGTATTTCATTACCCCCTCCAAGATATTTGAACAATTCCATACCTTTAGAGCAGGCAGCTGCTTTAGCGCACGCTATTGAAACTGCTATTATTGTGTTACCACCTAACTGAGATTTTTTTTCCGTTCCATCAAGCTTTATTAATATGTTATCTATATTTTCCTGATCGTAGGCATTTTGATCGACCAGCTTCTCGGCAATTGTATCATGTACGATACTGATTGCCTTAGAAACACCTTTCCCGTCAAAATATGATTTATCACCATCAATCAAATCAAATGATTCATATTCCCCTCTTGATGTTCCGCCTGGAGCTGCGGATCTTCCGAGACTATCGTCATCCAGAACCACATCAACTTCAATAGTCGGGACCCCTTTTGTCGTGAATACTTCTCTTGCAGTTATCCTTTTTATACTTCCCTTCATTTGTAATCCTTTATGAGATTATGATTCCAAAAAATCCAAACATCTTTTAATATATCGAATTATTAGCCTTACCCGACTGCATCTCTTTACATGAATAGTGCGGCATTAAAAATGCCGCACTATACTGTAGTGTACTCTTCTTAAGCTATTGGTTTCGTTATTGTAATAGTTGAGTGCATATTTCTCTCAGCCAAATACTTCAGGAATAAATCAGTCGGCACGCATCTCTCCGCAGGCATACACCCCGGACCATTGATTTCCCCTTTTCCAAGCATCCGGCAGGTAATCCCTACAGGGACTCCCACAGAGTACGGTCCTGTTTTCATATTCCATTCTTCACAGGGAGAACACATAACGTCGGTCTGAATGATAGTGGTGACACCGTCTTTTAATCCTTTTCCATCAACCCTGAGACACTTGTAATCCTGTGGCTTTCCCGTTGGCTTCGGAAATGTTTCCGCTAAAGCAACAAAGAAATCCTTAGGACTGATCTCTAAGCCCTTAACATTGATGGGTTCGGTTTTACCGAAACCTATTCCTGCTAAAAAGCGTAGTTTTGGTTCAAAGTCACCAGGCAGTCCTAATTTGAAACTCATATGCCTGATACCTTTTGATTTAAAACTTTCTGGCACACTAGCCTCTTCTGAGTGAATGGTAGCAAAGCAAGTCATAGTTCCCACCGGATCAGGGAAATCAATAACTTCCGGCTGTGAAAAGGCAGGTTTCTCTTTCCAGTCTCCATCTTCAAAAATGTAGCAGGGATCATTAAATTCCTGCAAAAGCGTTCCTGTGTTATATGGCACGGTAAGAGGGAAATCAGATTTGGCATAATTCGCAATACCGTCTCTAAGATAAAGATATTCAATGGTATCCAGTTGGTCTGCCGCCACACGAGCCAGTACATTTGTAATTCCCGGTGCACTTCCCATTCCTAGAACGGCAGTTAACCCTTTAGCTTTCCATTTATCATGCTCAAGCACTTGCTTCCGGTAAAAATGAAATAACCCGCCCATGTCAGTGTAATGGCATCCTTCGTCGTAACAGGCAGCCATGATCTGAAGGGTAAAAAAATGACCGATGCTGTTGGAACAAACATCGCATCCTCTAATTACTGCTCGTAGAGCAGCTGCATCAGTTGCATCAACGGTTTTTATGGATGTCTTATTTTCCCCCCAATCTCTTGATCTTTTCTCAAGGACTGGTTTAAATTTTTCCTGATCTGCAAGCACTACTTCCGTTACTTCAGGTGATGTGCACAAATCGCGCATTGTTCCCTGTGCCTGAATTCCGGCAGCTCCTAAAATCACAACTTTCATGTTTGGTTCCTCCTTCATCTTTTCGAAATAAAACACTTCTGTGTTTTTTGTAATTTACATTTTGATTTTAATATAATTTTAAGTGAAGCTGTTAAATGACATCTTCTTTTGTAAAACAGTTATATTTTCATACTTCTTAACCTCCATCTCTTTATTGGTATATAATAATCTACTGTCAGCAGTAGATATCTCGAGTATATAAGTTCTCTATCCATAACTCATTTTCAAAACTATGTTGCGGGAAACAACAGATTGGGAAGCCAAAGAATAATCTCTGGAAAAATCATCATGAGGATCAAGCCTGTCGTTTCAACGAGAATAAAATATATGACTGATCGATAAATATCGGCCATTGTAATATGGGGCGGAACGACCGCTTTCATATAGAAAAGATTGTACCCAAATGGCGGTGTCATATATCCAATTTCCATCTGTACAATAAATAAAATGCCGAACCAGAGGGGATCAAAACCAAGGGCCTTTACAATCGGTAACATAACAGGAATTGTGATCAGCATGATACCAGTTGAACTCATAGCCATAGCAAAGAAGAATATAATTATTTGGAAAAAGATCATAACACCCCATCTTCCTGCAGGAAGATGTTGTACCAAGTCTTGTATGATATGTATTGACCCCATTCCTTGAAATATCGCGCTCAAACAGTATGCACCGAAAATAAGCCACATGATCATAGCTGATATCTTAAAAGCCTTGCCGCAAGCCTCATAAATCAAAGATAAGTTAAGCTTTTTCCATGCAGCTACAATACTCGCTATAACACCAATTGATGCAGCTTCAGTGGGTGAAGCGATTCCTGCGACGATTGATCCAAGTACTGAAACAATAATCAAAGCAGGAAGTATGATAGCCCTCAAAGCTCTAAATTTTTCTTCCCAAGTCGCGCGCTCTTCCTTTGGCAAAGCCGGTGCCAGATCCTTCTGAAAATAAGATCTTGTAAATATGTAAATCGAATCAAGCGTAAGCAAAAGAAGAGTGGGAATCACACCTCCCGCAAACATTCTTCCAACAGATTCACCGGCAATCAATGCGTATATAATCATATCAACACTGGGAGGCATAAGAATACCCCATCCGCCACCAGAATTTATGCAACCGATAGCTATCTCTTTCTGATAACCTCTCTTGAGCATTGAAGGAAGTGCAATAGCTGCCATAGTAACGGTGGCTGTCCCGCTTATGCCGCACATTGCAGAAAAGATTGTACAGATGATAACTGTTCCAACAGCAAGCCCCCCCCGTACACCGCCGAACCAGAGGTACATCATCTCATACATGTCATCCGCTATGCCTGAACGTTCTAAAATCATAGCCATGAGAACAAATAAAGGAATTGCAACGAGAATAAAAGATTCGCTCGCTCCCCAGGCTTGAGCCGCAGCCATGTATAATCCCTGAGGACCCCAAAATATGAGTATGAAAAGCATTGCGGTTCCGCCAAGAGCAAAACCAACGGGTAAACCCAGAAAGATTAGACCAAAAAGACATATAAATAATGCAACCGTCCATATTTCTAAAGGCATAAAAATCACTCCTTATTCTCACTAGATAGAACTTACATTCCTCGCTTCAGATTTTGGTGAATTGTTTTCTTTGTGTTGAAGGCTCAATATATCTTCAATAAGATTGCAAATTCCTTGTAACATAAGCAGGGTGGCACCAATTGGTACTGCAAACTTAATAGGAAAAACAACTGGATCCCAAACAGAACCTGTCCTTTCAAATTTCATTAATGAATCAAACGCAAATTCGAAACCGAAAAATAACAATGAACCAACGAACAATACAAAGAAAGGAAAGGTTAAAATATCAATTAATACTTGTCTTTTTCGTGAAAACTTCGAATAGATAATATCAACCCCGATGTGCCCTCTGTCTCGTAAGAGATGGCCTGCCGCAAGAAAAGTACAAATGATAAAAAGAAATTGGGTCGTTTCAAATGTCCACGTTGTCGGGTTGTTAAAAACTGTTCGCATAACTATTTCAATAAAAATCACAATACAGATAAGCAACATAAGCGGATACAGTAATTTCCCAATCCATGTATTAAGCCAGTTTACTAGTTCTATGCTTTTCTTCAGCAAATGCATGTATTCACCCTTTTAAAAAGTAAATCCTTTGAAGTTTTCTGTTTTTCAAGACCAAATATTTATAAATGCAATTATATATTTATTTTATAATTGGAATTGGATTAAAAATATGCAAACGGAGAACCCATTCGTATCTCAGTTTTCTATAAAAGAAACCTGAGATACGATATGGGAAAGGAGTATCAAAGTAGGTTTTTTATTCTAGTCGTCCTACATCTCTCAGAAATTGCTTCAACATTTCAATCGCTTTTGCATTTTCGGGATCCTCTTTTGCGACCTCATCCCAAATAGTTACAGCAATTTTTGCCATTTTTTTCTGATCTTCTGGAGATAGCGTGATAATTTCGACTCCCTGCTTAGCTTGAACAACACCTATTATTTTCGCTTCATTGTAGGCATATTCAGAACTTCTGACCCAGAATTGTTCATCAAGCACGCCCTTGACTACTGTCTGGATATCTTCCGGTAATGCTTCCAAAGCTTTTTTGTTGATATACCATCCTTCCTCTGTTCCAAGACTTATACTGGGTTTCATGTGATATTTACATACTTCATATAACGCTAAACTCTGAGCTCCGACAGCCGCGCCCCAGTGTGCACCCTGAAAAACACCCGTAGCCAATCCTGTATAAATCTCCGGTCCCGGAGCACTTACCGCTTGAGCTCCCAATGCATTAAAAAATTTACCGAATTGTCCATATGTCCGTATTTTTTTCCCTTTAAAATCGTCAAACGTTCTGATCGGCTCTTTTGTAACAATTTCAACGGGGATTGCATGATCCCCGTAATATAATACACCATGTTTCGCCACTTGATCAGAAAGCATCTTTTCGAAGCCAAGTACTTTATGAAAATACATGACTTCCCAATAATTTGTAAACGCGTAGGGGAGTGCACAAACAAGAGAAAGGGGAAGATCGGATTTCCAGTACCCGGGAGTTGCATATCCCATTTCAATCATTCCACGTTTGACGGCTGGAAATATTTCCTTAGCTGGCAAAATAGCTCCTGCCGGATAAGTTTCTATAAGCAATCTGCCGTTAGTTCTCTGTTTTATTTTCTCGGCTACACGGACAATACTTTGTTCATAGGTGGGACTTGATTGGGCAATCGATGCCTGACATCTCCATGTAGTTACTTTGTCAGCGGCAATTGCTTGTCCTCCGAAAGATACAAACATCAAAGTTGTCAGAAATAAAAAAGATAGAACTACTACGCCATAGACTGAAACCTTACATGAACTTTTCATACTTCTTTCCTCCTATTAGTTTAATTTGACAAGCAATACTCCTCCTAGGTTCTTCACTCTCTCAATCTTTAGTCTTTTCCTCCTATTATTTGAATTTGACAAGAATTACCTCTCCTTAGTTCTTAACTCAGTCTGCTTTATCTAGCACAATAAGCGAAATGCATCAACCCGAATCTACCGGGTTGTTACCGCCATATGATTATATCACCCTGAGTCAATATCATGAATGCAACAATGAGAATAAAACCACTTCTTGTAATTTTTACCTTCTTGAATTGAGATGTGGGAAGGAATTTCTATAACTCTGTCCCAATCATAACAAAATTTCCAAAACAATTTTACGCTGCCGACAGCATACAACTGACCTTCCTTATGAACCATTATTGCATCACGTCATATGATATTTTATGCTTTCTCACCTTTCGTACCACTGTAGACTGGCTTATTCCAAGATAGTCTGCCATCTCTCTCGTCGACTTGCACTTCATCATGGCAGTCTTCAGAATTTCTCTTTCGTGAATGGAAATC
>JAFGEC010000360.1 GCA_016931775.1 Candidatus Zhuqueibacterota bacterium
CTTTATCTCCTTTTCCCACAATTTACCATATTTACCGACCTGTTCCCGGAGATCGTCCGCTTTACCGATCAGGACAAATTGCAGGTTTTCTCTGGGGAAATACTTGCCGATGATGTAGTTTGCTTTTTCCACATCCATGCCGTCCACATTTTTTTGAAAATCATTAATAAACGACTCGTCGAATTCGTAACAAAACATATCGGTCAACAAGTCGGCCAGTTGTCCGGCGGTTTCGTATCGCAGCGGATACAGGCCTTTTATATAATTTTTCGCCGACGCCAGAGTTTCCTCATCGATTCCCTTTGTATGCAGCCGATCGAGAATCTCCAGCGATACGTCAATCGCCTCGATGGTGGTTTTTGTCTGGGTAAAGCTTCGAACCACGAAGGTGCCGGAATGTCTGAAAGTGCTGAAATGACTGCGAGCACCATAAGTCAATCCCCTGTTGACACGCAGTTCATCGTTCAGCCATGAGGTAAAACGTCCCCCCAGGATCGTATTAATCACCTGGATGGCGATATAATCCGGATTGCTGCGTTTTATCCCCAGGTTGCCGATTAAAAACTGCGTTTCTGTGGCATCGTCCTTGTTCACCAGCAGAATCCTGCTGTCTCCGAACGGCTGGACCGGTTGCAAAGCCGGTATTGCTGTGATTTCCCCGGTTATCCAGTCATTAAAAGTTTCGGCAATTGTTTGTTTCATGGCAGATGTTTCAAAATCACCGGCAACAGCCATCGCAGAGCGTCCGGGGATATAGTATGTTTTGTAAAAATCCTTTAAATCTTTGGCAGAAAGCCCGGATACACTCTTGATGGTGCCTGAAACCGGATTGCCGTAGACATGTTCACCGTATAAAAATTTATTAAAGTAGGATTGAATAACTCCGGAAGGGC
The DNA here is from genome assembly GCA_016931775.1 of Candidatus Zhuqueibacterota bacterium. GTDB lineage: Bacteria > Zhuqueibacterota > Zhuqueibacteria > Residuimicrobiales > JAFGEC01 > JAFGEC01. Next base: position 894 of record JAFGEC010000360.1, read on the forward strand.
TTTCCTTGGCACGCTCCAGATCCAGCACAAGCCGTTTTTGCCGTTTTTCAAACTCACTATTATCAAAAACCGGATCATGCACCACACTTTTCAAAATCGGCAAAACCGTATTTAGGTCTTTTTGGGCAAATGAAACGGAAATATGGGAAAATTCCTGTGACGCCGACGTACTTATTCGAGCACCGATAAAATCAAGGCTCTCTTCGATTTCTTTTTTGCTGTACGTACCGGTGCCGAACAGCAATCCTTCGGCCGTCAATGAAGCCAGACCGGACTTGACACCATCATAAACAGCGCCCGCAGGAAACACCAGGGACATGTAAATGAGTGGAACCTCCCGTTGTTCTAAAAGATAAACGGTCATACCGTTTTCCAGAACGATTTTTTCATAATCCGGCATTTTAAAGGAATTCTGTCCTTCGGCGCCCATGAGCCATACGGTTCCGAAAATAATAAAGACCGCCAGCAGCTGTATTTTAAAAAACCATCGTTTCATATTTTTCCTCCTCCCCTTTTTTAAGAATCCCCACCGTGCGATTGGATTTTTTGAAAAATTTTACCGCAACGCTTTGAATATCCTCAACAGTCACACCGGCATAAATTTCCGGCGCGCGAAACAGCTTGGCATAGTCACCGAAGAACAACTCGTATGTACCGATTGTGTTGGCTTTGCCGTTAATGGTTTCCATATCCCGGTAAAATTCCACAACCTTGCGGTTTTTGGCTTTCTGAAGTTCAGATTCCGTTACGCCGTTTTTGATAATATCCTCGATTTCTTCGTAAATCGCCTGTTCAAGGTCGATTTCATTCACATTTTTATTGCAAACGGCAAAGATATAATACAGGTTGGGATCGAAGGCGACCGGCAAATATCCGGTTACCTCGGCTGCCAGCTGTTTTTCATCGACCAAAGCGGTGTACAGCCGCGACGACTTGCCCTGCGACAGTATCATATGGAGGATTTCCAGAGGGTAAAAATTATCAGACCTGGCCTCCGGTATATGCCAGACGACCATCAAATTGGGCGAGGATACATCTTTTTTAACCATCAGCCGCTTTTCGCCCAATTGTTCCGGCTCGACCGTCCTCACCGACCGCGGCGGTTCGTGAGCCGGAATAGGTTCGAAATATTGTTCGGCCAAAACTTTAACGCCTTCCAGTGTGATATCCCCTACCATAACAACCACGCCGTTATTGGGGGCATAATAGGTGTCAAAATAGTATTGCAGGTCATCCCGGGTCCACGCTTTGATATCCGACTCGTACCCGATCACTTCCCACCGGTATGGATGTGCCAGAAATGCAACCGATTTGACCTGCTCGCTGAGCAACATCCAATTGCTGTTGTTCATATACGTCATTCGCTCCGATAGCACCACACCGCGTTCGCTTTCGATCATTTTATCATCCAGCGCCAGATCGCCAATCCTGTCGGCCTCAAGTTCAAAAATGATTTCCATCGCACTGGAAGGGAAAAAATCCGTATATACGGTTACATCCTCCGATGTGTAGGCATTATTGGAGCCACCGTTGGCCTCCATAACCCGGTCGAACATTTTCGGACCGTATTTTTCGGCGCCGTTGAACATCATGTGCTCGAAAAAATGCGATAGTCCGGTAATTCCAGGCACTTCATTGCGTGATCCAACCTGCCAAAAAATGTACATATTGGCATTGGGAATGGAATGATCCTCCAGCACCAGAAACTTCATGCCGTTTTGGAGTGTAAATGTCTCGACGTCGTCCGCTTTGGTCATGGCAAAAAGCGGGAGAGCGGCCAGACATGTCAGGAAAATACGAAAAATGGTTTTCACAACAATCTCCCAAGTTATTACAAAGTGGAAATGAATATTTCGTCATGTCAAAACAATAAACAAAAAACAACAGATTTGCAAGTAAAATGTGCGTCGGCCAATAATATGCAAGTAACGGGGGTATGGAAAGTAAAACTTTCATTGCTGTAAAACCTCAGTCTCGGGTGGGATAGAACCGGTGCGACGCACCTCCTTTTGGCAAATATATGTAATTTTAAAATTTTGACAGATGTCGAGAGCCGGTGCGTCGCACCTTCCACCCATAACTGAGATATTACTCATTGCTCTGTTTTTCGCTTGACAAATTCACCTTTTTTATATATTATTTTCAAAAAGAGGGAATAAGATATGAAAAAATATAAAATACAGTATTTTATTTTTTTACTTTGTACTCTTTTCGTCTTTTGTTCCAATTCTGATTCAGATAAAACGCAAGGGACATTGTTTGTCAGCGCAATAAATCCACGATATTTTACAAATAACAGCGGGAAAGCAGTCTATTTGACAGGCTCACATACCTGGAATAATCTTGTAGATATGGGGCCGGAACAATCACCGGAAGAATTTGATTTCCCCGCTTATCTCGAATGGCTGAAAAAGTATCATCATAATTTTATACGTCTATGGACATGGGAACTTTTAAACTGGGATACTCGGGCTAATCGTGAAGAATCAGCAAAAGTCCACACCGTTTTCCCCCAACCCTGGATGCGAACCGGCCCCGGAAATGCATCGGACGGTAAGCCGAAATTCGACTTAAAAAAGCACAATCCGATATATTTTGAGCGCCTTAAACAACGAATAAAACTAGCCGCAGATAACGATATATATGTATCAATCATGCTATTTGACGGATTGGCAGTACAGTATGATATCGTTTATTAAAGATCTTGAAAAAAAATTACCAAAACGGCATCCGGTCGGGATGACGTTTCAATATAAAGGCGGCAAGAAAATATCATTGACATCACCGTTTGAAAGTAATGAGTCTGTTCTATATCTCAAACTAAAATAATCGGATTTATTCATGAAATTTTCATGACAACAAGTGAAGCAAAATATCCACAAAAAGTTTCCATTAAATTGAGCTTTTGGTTTTATCTGTCATTTATATCATACCCTGTTCAATATTTTGAACGCATAAAATAAAACTGGAGGAACACTTTTGACGCAATATGGAAAGAAGCACGTACCGATATTCCTCACAGCGCTTTTATCGATGGTCTTTGCCTGTGCGAAAGAAAAGCTGCCGGTTATTGAAACCGGTTCGATAAAGCCAATGCCCGAAAAATGGATCGACCGGGATACCGGTCACAAAGTAACAAGGTTGTCGCAACGGCAGGGGAGTAACCGCAGTTTCTATTTTCACAACAATCCTTTTATTCCCGCCACGGACGGCAAAAACGACAAAATGGTCTTTTATGGTGACGTTGAAGGAAGCAGACAGCTTTTTTGCATCGATCTGAATACAATGGTTACTGAACAATTGACGTTTAACCCGTCAAGATTTGGCGGTGAAATTGTTGCGCGTAACCGAAGGGAGGTATTTTATCAGGCGCAGGACAGTGTCTATGCTACCGGGATTGACGACCGGAACACACGCCTTGTCTTCGTATTTCCCGACAATCTGAGAGGACAGGTCACCACATTGAACGCCGACGAAACACTACTGGCCGGCGTGACGGCCGACAGGGAAAAACTTTCCATCCTGCGGCAATTCCCGAGTAAAGGCGGTTATTTCGAACGAATTTTCGAGGCAAAAATTTCCCATTCCCTGCTGACCATAAACATAGAAACCGGCGAGTTGAATATCATCCACAAGGACAATGCGTGGCTGAACCATATACAGTTTTCGCCCACGGATCCGGATTTGCTGATGTTCTGCCACGAAGGGCCCTGGCACAAACTGGACAGGATATGGACCATTTCCATCACAAATGGCGTGCCGCAGTTGATGCACAAGCGGACCGTTAACCGGGAAATCGCCGGCCATGAATTCTGGAGCCGTGACGGCAACACGATCTGGTACGATCTGCAGATTCTGCGGGGTGAGACATTTTACCTCGCCGGTGTCAATGTAAAAACAGGAGAACGGCAGCGTTACGCCATGAAGCGGGATGAATGGTCGATTCATTTTAATATTTCTCCTGATCAATCTTGCTTTTGCGGTGACGGAGGGGATTCGTCTCAGGTCGCCGGCGCAAAAGACGGAATGTGGATTTATCTTTTCAAGCCCGAGGGGGACAGCCTGCGGTCCGAACGGCTGGTGAATATGAAACATCATGATTATGAGCTGGAACCCAATGTGCATTTCTCGCCCGACGGTAAATGGATCATTTTTCGCGCCAATTTTGAGGGTGAAAGTCAGGTGTATGCCGTGGAAATAAAAACAAGATCGTTGAAGGCGCTGCCCTGGTCTTCATCGGAGTTGTTGTTGCCGCTGTTACCTATGTGGATGGCTCAAATACGGTTTCGCGGGCGATCTATTGGCTGGCTTTTACGATGCTGAATACTTTATCGGTGATTTCGTTTTTCACCGGATTCAAAATATCTTTTTTACCATTCAAACTGTGCCCGGTCATCTTTACCGGATCCTCGATATTGATCCTTCTTGGAGGGTGTATTTGACAGGAGAACTTACCCCGGAAATGAGCCGTTATTTTTCAACATTCTGTTGATTTTTGGTAAAAAATAATTAAATACTTTTATGGAACATTCTGAATAAATATTCATGCCCTGTCATCTTGAAAAAGGAGGAAAAGAATGTATTCTGAATCAGCAGTAAAAGCCGTCCAAATCCTGCGGAATGCAAGCCGGTTTGAATGGTATGTCTTTCCTTTATTTGCGTTCGTGTCTTTTATCTACGGGTGATCCAAAGTGATGGCTTTACTCAATGTATACAATATCATTACTGGCATACATTTAACTTTAGGAAATTGCTCTTTATGAAAACCCACAAACCATCTCAACTCAGTGCAGGGCGTATTACAGCCACTATCTTTGGTATATTTTCAGGGCTTGGCGGAATCACTCACGCTGTGGGTGAAATACTGCAAGGGAACGTCGCTCCCGGCGGATTCTTTTTTAATTCATGGACTGTTGGACCGATTGCGGAAAACCTTGGAGGCATTGCAAATAAACTCCATCGTCCGGGTACCGAAGTCTAAAATCCGGATGAGTACAAGGTGAATAATAAAACCGTTAAACGGGAATCGGGAACAAAACCGTTTCGATTTAAACATCAAGGCCATACTGTAGAAATCGATGAAGATATCTTTAAAAAGCGACACCACCTTGACGATGTGATCCGTTTAAATAAAACCGAATTTTCCGGTCTCAAAGAAATAAAAGAATTTTTAACCCATTTTAACCTGCAACACTGCACCCATAAAAA
>JAFGEC010000361.1 GCA_016931775.1 Candidatus Zhuqueibacterota bacterium
GATCCATCGGATTTTGACTGCCGGCTGGCGTTTAATGTCGGTTTGACGGCGGAGGATGTGTATCTCGCCGATATCAATGTTACGCAGCTCGTGACTTCTGTAGAAAAATCCGGCGTCCAATCGGTTGCCGAGTACAAATTGATCGGGAATTATCCCAATCCTTTTAATGAAGCGACAAAAATCTGTTTCTCACTGGCCGGTAAAAGCCTGGTAAAAATCAATGTGTACAATTTGCTTGGTGAACTACAGGATACCATATGTTTTACAGATTTTTCGGCGGGACGGCATGAAGTGAATTTTCACGCCGGCGGCCTTGCATCCGGTGTTTATTTTTACCGTATGGAGGTAGATACACCTACCGGCTCTTATCAGGATGTCCAAAAAATGATATATGTAAAATGAGACACTCCGACCGGCTTTAATACCATACAATTACAAGGATTATTTGTCTTTCAGCCTAATCGAAAATTTATAATAATCGTGAACTTTGAAGAGCTATTACTGAGAGAAAAGCAATATCTCATTATAACGTTCATAAAGAGATCTCCTGAGCCGGCCGCAATTCACCGATCATATATACCAATGTGAATCAATTTATAATATCTTTGGTAAAAAATTGTGACATATTCTTGTTTTTTTGAAAAACACCGTGGTGTATTTCTGCCATAACTCGGCTTGGAAATTCGGCGGTTCGGATGAATACCACGGAATACACAAGATACTTTTAAAAGTAAGCTTAACTTTTTATGGCCTGAGATTGTATTTATAGTGTTGGCTATAATTACAATTATTTGATGTTTGTTTATTAAAATAGTATACAAAATAGTACCAGGGAAAAATTAATCATCCGAGCAAAGTCATCGCGGATGTGGAAAAAGCGAAATTAAGGCTTTTGGATTGCATTTCGGACTTTTACAATTTCAAATTTTGAGATAAAGATAGGTTTTATATAAATTAAAAGCTATCCGTACTTTGCTTTTTGATGCCGTAAAATTGAAAAACGATTAAATATCCTTGAAACTATTTCTTGTATTAATCGGCTAAAAACTTTATATTAAGGGTCATTTTGTTATAATTTGGAGGATTCCTGCGATTATGAAGAATGCTTTTTTCATATTTTCTATGATATTCATTGTCAATGCGAACCTGGTATTGGCTCAGAAACCCGAGTCAATTCAATATATCTCACCTCTGCACCAATCGAAGCTCAATTCCCGTTCCAGTGATATTATCATTCGACAGGGTAAAGATATCGATGTGACGAGTCTAAAGGAACATGGCTTGATCGTGGTTTCAGGTGAAAAAAGCGGAGTCCACAGCGGGCGAGTTGTTTTGGCAACAGATGGTAAAACCGTGCTTTTTAAACCTGATTCCCGCTTTGAACCGGATGAGGCAGTTACAGTGACCGTGAAACCCGGTATACGGACGGCATTCGGTGAAATGATGGAACCTTTTACTTTTCAGTTTATAACAACGCCTCTGACAGAGCCTTTGAATCCGTACAACTATATAAGGGAGCTTGATCCCACTTTTAAAGAAATTCAAAAAATATCTCAACATTTAAGCAAGGTAAACAACCTTGAGCTGCAGGATAGGCCGCCGGCATTTACATTGACGGTAAATGGTACACCCGCTCCGGGTATGCTTTTTGTCTCACCGACAGGTTTTATGTCGGGCGACGGTTATAATATGATGATTCAGAATTCCGGTGATGTGTATTACTGGAAGAAAATTACCGACGGTGTACCTGTTGATTTTAAACTATTGCCCAACGGCCTGTTTTCCTATGGTGTTATGACGGAGTTTTACCCGTTTGGGGGTGGTGGCGATACCGAGTTTTTTATGATGGACAGCAGCTTCAATGTGGTCGACCGTTTTCAGATGGGGAACGGGTATGTCGCTGATTTCCATGAGTTTAATTTATTGCCCAATGGCAATTTTCTCATGGTGACTTATGATTTGCAGGAAGTAGATTTGAGTGAATTGGCTGAAGGCGGTCATCCCGGTGCCTTGGTGGCCGGCTCCATCATTCAGGAACTGGATTCAGAAAGGAATGTGGTCTTTCAATGGCGCAGCTGGGATTACTATGATGTGGTAGATACTTATAATGATCTTTCGCAGCCAATTTTTGATGCCATTCATATTAATTCTCTCGAAATTGATGACGATAATAATTTACTGGTATCGACACTGGCCCTGGCCGAAGTGACCAAAATTAACCGGCAAACCGGTGAGATCATCTGGCGCATGGGCGGTAAAAATAACGAGTTTACATTTATCAATGATCTCGATGAATATGCGCCGTTGTATTTTATGTACCAGCACGATGTACGGCGGCTTGATAACGGCAATATTTTATTATTTGATGGCGGCGACTCTGAGCTCCGTCCATGGTCCCGGTCCGTAGAATATTCGGTGGATGAAGAAGCGAAAACCGCTACAAATGTGTGGAATTACCGGCACACCCCTGATCTTTTATCACAAACAATGGGAAGTTCACAACGTTTGGATAACGGTAATACATTGATATGTTGGGGACTGGCAGCCATGAATAAAAAGCCAATTCTCACTGAAGTTGATAATAGCGGAAATATTGTGCTTGAGTTGAAATTCGACCAATATCTTCTGACGGCCTACCGGGTTTTTAAATTCGAGTGGGATAAAGGCAAACCCGTTGCCGAGGTTATGCGCCAGGAACTGCTGGTTGGCAATACCTATGAATTTGATAAAGAAGATGTAAAAACCGGTGTTAATCTCAAATTCGATTCTATGGGTGGTTTTGGATACAACGATTGTACGGTAAAGAGATATGAAACGGCGCCGTTCGATCCGTCATTTCCGGAAAAAGCGCCTATGATTATATCGAAGCGTGTTACCGTTGATCAGTTTAATATATACAGTGTCAATGGAACGATCTATTTTGACGTTGATTTATACGGTTTCACAGACCCCGCTTCGGTGATTGTTTACCACCGTGAATTTGAAGGTCGCGGTATGTTTTTCCCATTGACGACAGTGTTTAATCCTGTAACCAACAAGGTCACGGCGTCCATGACCCGGTTCGGAGAATTTGTGTTCGGGTACCATGACCTGGAATCCGTCACCCTCCCGCCATTACCCTTTGCCCCAATGGACGGGCAAAAGGTGGATTTTAACTATGACGTTACTCTGCAATGGTCACCGGTCGGTTTTGTACAATGGTACCAATTACAGGTCGCAACAGATCCGGATTTCAATAATCTTATCGTCGATAATGATGACTTGTACGAAGCGATTTATACGCTGGAAAGCTTGACCAAAGATCAGGATTATTACTGGCGTGTAAAAACGTTTAACGATGTCGGTGAGAGTGCCTGGTCGCAGGTCTCTTCCTTTACCCCCATTCATCCTTATATAAAAGTGACGGTGCCTGCCGGCGGCGAGCAGTGGGGTTACGGGCTGGAACATTTTATTCAATGGGAAGATGTCATTCCAGAGGATGTCATCATTGAACTATATAAAGATGATAAATTTCTTTTAAAAATTGTTCAAACCTACAGCACCGGTGCCTATCGATGGGAGATACCTGTCACTCTGGACCCGGGAACCAATTATAAAATACTGGTTCGGAGCGCAACACGAGATATCAAAGCCATAAGCGCGCAAAAGTTTACCATTTATGATCCGCTGGATCCGGCGCGTGATGTGGAAAATAAAAACCACGATATGCAGTTTGTATTAATGCAAAATTATCCTAATCCTTTTAATGCTGAAACTTTTTTCAGTTACGAAATTCCGACTCATTGCCATGTGAGTTTAAAGATTTATAATACCTTGGGTGAAGCCGTTGCCACCCTTGTGGACGAATATCAGACTGCCAATACATATCGTGTTCACTTTGACGGTAAAAAACTTGTAACCGGTATTTATTACTATACTTTAAAAGCCGGGAAATTTTTCTCACAAACTCGAAAAATGCTCGTCATTAAATAGAGTTCATTTTTGAAAGTCGCATAGATGTATAAGGTGAAAATAATCGATACGGGAAACTATCTTCCCCCTAAAGTTCAGACTTCAGCTGACTTGTCGCCGCTTATCGGTAAAAGTGAAAAGTGGATTTTATCACGTACCGGCGTCGCCGAGCGGAGAATTGCCGAAGAACGTATGGATGTGATGGCGGCCAAAGCGGCCCGCATTGCGCTTGGCGATGATGGCCCCCCTGACTGTATCCTGAATGCATCAACATCGCCATTACAACTCATTCCGGACAGTTCGGTATTCATCCAACAGGAGCTTGGATGGAATGGCATTCCATCGTGGTCAACCCATGCAACTTGTCTCTCTTTCATAGTTGCTATGGTCAATGCCGGCGCTTTTTTACATACGAATGTATTTAAAAGGATTCTTATTGTTTCTTCGGAAACCGGTACACCGTTTCGTAATTTCAAAGAAGCAGAGAGCGCCGCACTTTTTGGTGATGGTGCTGCCGCCGCAGTTCTTGAAAAAACACCGGATGGCGAAAGCAGTGAGATTATTGACTGGCAAATGGGCACCTGGCCGGAAGGTGCAAAACTCACGGAATTTCGTGGTGCGGGTACATTAAAACCGCCTGATCACCCGGATACCGTACCGGAGGACAACCTGTTTACGATGCATGGTACCAAGGTTTACAGAATGGCGGTTGCTCAGGTACGCAAAATGCTCACCGAAATGTTTGACCGTAATAATCTTCAGCCCAAGGATATTGACTGGGTTATCCCGCATCAGGCCTCCGGTCGAGGTGTGGAAGCCTATTCACACTATGTTTTTGAAAAGTTACAGGTGGTGAATATTGTTCGAAATTACGGGAATTGTATTTCCGCCTCTATCCCTCTGGCGTTGTCAATCGCCCAAAAGGAAGGCAAAATCAAGCGCGGAGATCTTTTGCTGCTTGGAGGTACGGGAGCCGGACTTTCCATATCATTTGTGCTACTTCGCTGGTAAAAGAAAAAGTTTTTAATGAAGGGAGATTTACTAAATGCTTAAGCGAATGCTTATTGTATACGGGACTCTAATAACCGTTTTTCACAAATTTATAACACCGATTTTTACATCATTAAATATTTTTTTATTACACATAGTTGTCAGTATCGGCATAGTGTTGGATCATCTGTTTTTTCCATCGATCCGTAAGATAAAACCCAAACCGCCTATTGTGGTCGTCGGTAATCCTCGCAGCGGGACGACTTTTATGCAGCGGTTTCTCGTCACAAATGGATTTGGTGCAGGCAGCCGTTTATGGAAAATGATGTATCCTTCACTCACACTCCAGGTTTTGATAAAGCCACTGCTGCCGATTCTGGAAAAATTCAGTCCGGCCAAACATCACGCCACTGCTACCCATTCCACAAGTTTAACCGGCATTGAAACCGACGATCCGGCATTGCTGTTTCGATATTTTGACGGCTTTTTCCTGTATGGCTTTTTCCTCGCTTGGGCTAAAAAAGACTATAAGGATATGTTCGATCCGGCAATTCGAGATACGTCGAAAAGAGACTTTAACTGGATGGAAAAAGTATGGAGACGAAATCTGATCAGTGAAAAAAAGGATCGTATGATACCCAAAATATTTTCGTTGGGTGTACGGATTCCCCTGTTTTTAAAAAAATTCCCGGATGCAAAGATACTGTATACCGTCCGCGATCCGTTACAAACGGTGCCTTCCGGTATGAGTCTGGTTACCGGCGTTCTTGACGGCTGGTTTGGTTTCTGGAAATTACCTGAGGCAAAACGAAATCATTTTATTGAGCGTCTATATACTGCTTTTTTGGATCTGAGTATGCGGTTTCACAATGACTATGTTAGTGGTAAAATACCTGAAAAAAACCTTAAAATCGTCACTTTCCCGCGTATGATGAAGGATTTTGACAAACTGATGCATGAGATTTTGGATTTTATCGGTGAAAAAGCCACACCCGAGCTTGAAAACTCAATTAAGGAAACAGACGAAAATCAAAAAAAATTCAAAAGTACTCATAAATATGACCTGGCAAAATATGGACTGGATGAGGCAAAAATCCGCAAGGATTTTGCACCGATTTATGAGACTTTTTTTAATGAACAGAAATAAAAATGTTCCGGGTTGATTCTTTTCCGCTGTTCAAAATATAGTAAAATCCGCCGTTTTTTGTAGAGGGGGTGTTTTATTGCACCGCGGTTTTTTTCTGTCAGGCTCTGCGGTGCTTTGACATGTTAAATGAGCAAGTTTGAAATACCTTTCAGAGGCATGGATGCCGCCAAGAGTTCGATATCTGCTGCACTTCTCTTTTTGCTGTTGTAAAATTATCTGCTGTGCCGGTCATCTCCTCTCTGCAGTCTCATTAAATCTCCCATCGGATCGTATCGAATTCCCGGAATCAGCGGTACGTTTTCAAAAAGCTTTCTGCGCACAAGATCAACCGCGTCTTATAAACGGTGTTGCAGTGCCCAGTGATTTCCCCGCTATTGATCCGACTATTCTCGAAGAAGGGATTGCGCCTGGGCGGCTGTTCCTAACGAGCCGTTACGGTCCTGATTATATCATGATCTTTGAAAATGACGGAACGCCTTATTTTTATCAACGGGTGCCGGGAGAGTCTCATGATTTTAAACTGCAACCAACCGGATTATTGACTCGATTTGATGTGATCTCCGGCAGGGGTTTTATCGGTATGGACTCCAGCTATCGTGAGGTATCGTCCTTTCGATGTACGAATGGATATGCTACAAACGAGCATGAAATGATTATGTCGCCGAACGGTCATTATTTTTTAATTGCCACGGGTTATCATTTTGAGGATATGAGCAGGTACGTCGAAGGCGGATTAGCTCATGCCACTCTTATCGATAATCACATCCAGGAATTTGATAAAGATGGAAATCTGGTTTTTCAATGGCTTTGTACGGATTTTTTTTCTGTATCAGACGCTGTTTATGAAAATCTAACACAACCGAATATCGATTATGTGCATATCAATTCGCTCGCTGTCGACTATGACGGCCATATCATCATTTCCAGCCGAAATTTGAGTGAAGTGACAAAAATAAACCGGCAAACCGGTGATATTATCTGGAGATTCGGGGGAAACAACAATCAATTCCAACTTGCCAATGAGGATGATGTTTTTTCCTATCAGCACAGTGTGCTGCCTGTTGATGGGGAAAAAGATCATTATCTTTTATTTGATAATGGCAATTATTCTCCGCTGGGCCTATCCCGCGCTATCGAATACGAATTAAATATAGAAACAAAAACAGCGCACAAGGTGTGGGAATTTCGACATCCATCCGGCCATTTTTCCCCGTATATGGGCAGTGTGCAGCGTTTACTCAATGGTAACACCTTGATCAACTGGAGCGGGGGAGAGATGCCTGTGGCAACCGAGGTTACACCCGATGGCAGGATTGTCTACGAGGCATTTTTTAAGGGTGGCTATTCCTGTTATCGAACCTTCCGGATTGAATGGGAAAGTAAAGCTTTAAAACCGGTGCTTTTTGCTGAATCTTTTCCGGACATGATTACCCTTATATTCAACAAGTTCGGTGATAAAAATATCAAAGAGTATCTTGTCTATGGTGGAAAATCGCCGGAGCATTTATCCGTGATGTGTTCCACTCCTCTGACATATCAAAATTTCACCACACTGGAGAATTTTTCCACTTATTATTTTAAAGTGTGCGCGGTTGATAAAAGCGGGACGCAAAGTGAATTTTCGGAAACCGTTTCCGCTATGGTTCATTATTACAAGGATGGTGAAAATTTAATACGCAACGGCGATTTTCAATCGCGCACAGATGACTGGATTTTGAGGATCGAAGAAGGTGCGAATGCGACAGGTGAAATTCTGGACCACGGGATTTATTATATTAATATACAACAACCCGGTAACTGGGATGAAAGTATTCAGCTATTGCAGGATCACATTCCGCTCATATCGGGACGGAAATATACTTTGGAATTTGATGCATGGGCGGATGAGGCCCGCTCAATTCAGGCAAAACTATCCGCAACTGAAGCGCTGTTGCAGGATTACGCACATATGGGACTGACCAATTTAAAGCCTGTGAAACGACATTTTTCCTGTGAGTTTGAGATGTCTCAAACGGTTCTGGAAGCGCGTTTGGTGTTTAATTGCGGGATTAGTGATATAAATGTTTACCTGGATAATATTTCTTTGGTTGAAAAATCTGATGTTTTGGTAGACGACATCCCCGAACAACCTGTCGGATATAATTTACAGCAAAATTTTCCTAATCCGTTTAACGGTAAAACCCGAATTGTCTTTTCAGTTCCGGCGGCGAGTTGGGTAACGGTTCAAATATATAATGTTATTGGAGAACTGGTTCACGAAATTGTCAAACAGACAAATACTGCCGGAGCCTTTTCCCTGTGGTTTGACGCTGCGAAATTGCCGAGCGGCATTTATTATTATAAAATGGAATCCCGCTCTTTAAATTCAATTTCCGGAAATGTATACCGCCAGACAAAAAAAATGCTGATTCTGAAATGAACGGCCGGAGGATTTTAATGCTTCGCTGGTTATTCGTTTTCTGCTTTGTGTCTACGCTTTCTGCTTTTGGCCAGAACATCGTTTATAAACATCCCATGCCGGATGCGCGTTTTGTTTCAAAGCAGACATCAATTATCTTTAAAACCACAAATCCGGTAAAGAATCCCACACCGTTTCGTCATCTGGTCGTCCAAGGTGAAAAAAGCGGTCGGCATACCGGTGTATTTCTTTTTGATGAACATGAGAAAACGATCGTTTTTAAGCCCACATGCCATTTTGTTTTAGGTGAAAAAGTGTTTGTCTCTCTCGACCTTGGTATCGGCCGAGATAAACGATTGGATTATACGTTTTATATTGCTGAAGATATTCAAAAATGTCCTGATTATCAATGGCAGGCGCAAAGTCAAAGCCGTCAAAAATTATCAAAAGAATCGCCGGGAACCGTAGGCAATGTCACTACAATAAATGGTGTTGCTGTGCCCAGCGATTTTCCAATCATCGACACAAACATTTACCAGGAAACAGCTCCCGGCCGTATATTTTTCTCTTCCACATTTACATCACTCGGGAATTATCTTGTGATTTGCGAAAACGACGGAACACCCTACTGGTACCGCCGGTATGACCGAATCAATCTTGGCAGCGGTGATTTTAAAGTCCAGCCGTCCGGTGTTCTCACCGCATTTCTTTTTGTGCCGTCTCACTATATTGCACTGGACAAAAATTACAGGCAATTCGCCACTTACAAGTGCGGTCATGGTTATCGTACCGATTTGCATGAATGTGTTCTTTTACCCAACGAACATGCATTGCTGATTGGCGAAGATATACAAAGAAGAGACGTGAGCAAAATCGTGCCGGGCGGGAACAAATCCGCCAACGTCATCGGTAATCATCTCCAGGAGGTCGATAAGGACGGCAATGTCTATTTTGAGTGGCGCAGTTGGGACTATTTTAACATCGAAGACGCGGTCCATGAAAATTTAAGCGCCAGCGTCATTGATTATGTACACATGAATTCCATCGCTATCGATTATGATGGCCATTATGTTATTTCAAGCCGGCATTTGAGTGAAGTATCAAAAATATCCAAAGATACGGGGGAGTTTATCTGGCGCTTTGGCGGTGTTAACAATCAGTTTTCCCTTATTAACGACACAATTCCAATATCATATCAGCATCATGCCATACCTATTCCCGGAAAGGCTAATTATTATACAATTTTTGATAACGGCAATCACCGAAACCCAGATTACAGCCGTGCTGTAGAATTTAAATTAGATTTGGCTTCGAAAACTGCCGAAAAGGTATGGGAATACCGGTATACCCCGGATCGAAAATGCAGAATGATGGGAAGTGTGCAACGATTGCCCAATAATAACACTTTTATAGATTGGTCGGCTAATCCGCCATTACGGGCATGTGAAGTAACGCCGGACGGGGATATTGTTTTTGAGATAAAAGTGCAAGAGAGTTCGCCTTATCGTTCACAGCGTTTTGAGTGGAACGGCATGATGGATGTACCCTACCTTATTATTGAACCGCATAAAACAAAACTGTTTTTAATATTTAACAAATTTGGTGATCCGGATGTTGAAAATTATCA
>JAFGEC010000362.1 GCA_016931775.1 Candidatus Zhuqueibacterota bacterium
AAATATCAATCACCGGTTGGTTTTCATATTCAATCCGGTATGAAATTCCATTGCAAATCCCACATCGAATGATTATCTTTCAAAAATGAAAAACCTTTATTCAAAATACAAACGGTTTTGGGTCCCCATATTTATTTTCCTGGGAATTTTACTGCTGTCGCTGGATTTTTTCCCGTGGAATGCGTCGATGGACCGCATAGAGTCAGACCTGTTGTTCAGGCTGCGCGGACAGCGGCAGGCGGCGGACAGCGTCGCTTTGGTCTATATCGGGGCGGAAGATATCGCCGTGCTGGACGGATGGCCGTTAAGCCGTGATTATTACAGCTACATGACCCACATCCTCACCCGATCCGGTGCACGGGTTATTGCCTATGATATATTTTTTGACTCTCCCGATAAATATTACAGCGAATACGATTTAACCATGAGTGAATTTATCCACGCCGCCGGAAACGTATGTATACCCATGGTGTTCGCTTCCCTGGAAAAGACAAAGGGAATCCCGGCAGGCCGTAATCCGCGGCTACCCATCCGCCGGCTGGCGGATAACGCCGCCGGTATCGGTTTCAGTAACTTGAATGCCGCCGCTCATATACGGAAAACTCCTCTGTTGGTTAAATGTGCCGATTCCCTGTATACCTCCTTTGGACTGGAGATGGCACGTGTATTCTTGCAGTGTGAACAGAAAATGATCGTGCCGGAGCGCCATGGTATTAGAATGTTCGGCCGGAAAAATGCGTGTTTTATCCCTTCGGACAGCCATGCGGAATTTTTGATCAATCATTTTGGCGGTTTGGGTAAAATCACCAGTTACAGTTTTGTCGATGTACTCAAAGCAGGACAAAACGATGTGGATTCTCTGAATTTTCGCGGAAAACTGGTGCTGGTGGCCGTAACGGCACCCGGGTATGCCTCGCTGCGCAGCACGCCGTACGCCGACACTTTTCCGGCCAGTCTGGTGCACCTGTCCGCGGCCGAAAATATTATCGCCGATAAAATGATTCACAACGTCCCGTTATCCATCCGGTGGGTTCTCCTCGCTTTGATGGTGTTTATTCCGATTGTTGGATGGCAAAAAAAACGGCCGCTTTTACTTTTTGTTGTTGCTTTAGCGGTGTATTTGCTGCTTGCCGTGCTGTTGTTTCACGGCCAATGGATTTTACCGTTGTTTTATCCGGTTTTCGGCCTTGCCTGTTCGACGTTTTATATTATTTTATTGACCCATTTTCGTAAAAAAACCGGTCAATTTCTGTTGCAGCAGGAGATAAACCGCAAACAGCAGGAGATTGCCCGCGCCCGGAAAGCTTTGCAGGATGTGCAGGAAAAACTGGCCGCCGAAAAAAAAGAGAAACAAGCCAAATCGTTGCAGACCCAGCGCACTCTGGAGGAAAAACAGACACTTATCCGCGAGTTGGAGAAAAAATTACGGGATCTGGAATTTTATGTTTTGCCTGAAACACACCAGGTCGAGAGAAAAATCCACGCTCCCGAGATCATTTGCGCGCAGGAAAGCAGCCTCAACGATGTTCTGGCGCTTGCAGCTAAAGCGGGTACGGACACCATCCCGGTTCTGATTCTCGGTGAGACCGGAACCGGAAAGGAAGTGATTTCCCGCTATGTCCACCGCTGCAGCCAGCGTAAAGATGGCCCTTTTGTCGCCTTTAACTGCGGCGCTCTGGCCGATACCCTGCTGGAAAGCGAATTGTTCGGACATGAAAAAGGCAGTTTTACCGGTGCCTATTCGACCCGTAAAGGCCGTTTTGAGCTGGCTGACGGCGGAACCATATTTCTGGACGAAATAACCGAAACATCACCGGCCTTCCAGACCAAATTGTTGCGCGTTTTGCAGGAGGGGATTTTTGAGCGGGTTGGTGGTGAAAAATCCATCCAGGTGGATGTACGCGTTATCGTCGCCACAAACCGGAATCTCAAGCAATGTGTGGAAAACGGCGGTTTTCGCGAGGATCTCTATTATCGATTGAATGCCTTTCCTATCCAACTACCGCCACTGCGTGACCGCCGCTGTGATATTCCCCTGCTGGCCGTGCATTTTTTGACAAAGTACGGACAAAAAGGCCTGGCGTTTTCAGACCGTGTGATGCAGATAATGGATGCCTATTTTTGGCCGGGCAACGTCCGGGAACTGGAAAACGTCGTGCGCCGCGGTGCCATCCTAGCAAAAAGCGACGGGCGAAAACTTGTGCGGGAACTTGACCTGCCGCCGGAAGTCCGCCGGGGTGACGCGACATCTGAAAATATGGGCATTGTTACCTTTGAAGATCAGGTGCTTGACCTGCTGCGCGGCTATCAGTTTTCCCATTCGGCGATTTCTCAAACCGCTAAATCCATGGGCAACAAGGACAGGGGAACCATTACGGAACATTTCCGGGGTTTATGTTTTGAGTATTTGTGCCAAAATAACTTTGATATCGACCAAACCGCCCGTGTGCTTGCCGCCACAAAAAACAAGGCGATTGTCACAAGAGTGAGACGTAAAATAAGGGCCTATTTGCACAATTTGGACTTTACCGAGCCGTTGGAAAGCTATCCGGAGGTCAAAGACCACCCCTCCTTTAAGGGCCTGCCGCAAAAGTATCACGAAGCTTTGCAAAAGGTTTTTTTATATTTCCAGAAAACAGATTTTTAAGAGTTGATTTTTTAATTGTGTCGGAGTTTGTCGATCCACTTCCGGGAGGTCTTCCAGCAGGCGTCAACCTAAAAATGGTGTTTTTCGTCGCCAAAATGTAATATTTCGTCCGTAGGGACGAAATTTAAATTATTAAATTTCAAGCAGATAATTCTTTAGGTTGACGGTTATGCGCAGAGCGGAATCCGCACGCCATCCCGCAAGTAAATTGTCGGAAAATTCCGTCCTCGCTTGACGTTCCGGTACAATCCGGTATTTTGAAAGGCGCTTCCACCAGCGGGAAAATCGTGCTCCGCAGCAGTTGGCAAAAATACAAGAATTTCTTTTACTTGGAGATTCTTTACACCCGTAAATGAGATTTTACATATAAACCGATTTTCCGCTTGCAATGTTGTTTCGGTTTTACTATTATCTAAGTACTATAATAAACGACTAAATTGAAAGGAGGCGATAATTCTATATTGGCAGTCCGGTTGTTTCAATAAATGGAAGAGTTGTTTGGCTTTTATCCGTTTACAAGGAGAAAAAAATGAAACGAACCAAATTTGTTCTGCTTTTTATCTTTGTTCTCGTAAGCTTTTCATTTGCACAGGTCGATCTGGAGAAAGGCCTCGTTGGTTATTACATGATGGATGAGGGAGAAGGTTTGACTACCGTGAATTCTGCAACAGCCGAATACAAGGCACCCGATGGAGAATTGGTCGGCCCACCGGAGTGGGTTGAAGGCTATTTTGGATCCGGACTGCGTTTTACGGAAGGCGACGGGCAGCCGTACGTGGCTTTGGGAACATATGATCCTTCCGAGATAACGGACGAACTTTCAATTTCCGTGTGGATCAATTGGGATGGAATCGGAACAGGCTGGCATGGAATTTGCGGAAAACGGGACGGCTGGGATAACAACAGCGTTATGTGGAGCATGGTGCTGGATGTGAGCAGCGGCGGTATTCAATTCGAGACTTTTACAAACGGTGCCAAGGTTTTTATCATCACACCAGAAGCACCCCCGGTTGCGGAATGGCTGCATGTCGCATTGGTGATGGATGGAATCGGTGAATATGCCATTTTTTATTTTAATGGAGAGATTGTCGCCGAAGGACCGATGCAGTTTGGCACAAATAGAGAAACCACATTCCATTTTGGATGTGGTGTTATGAACGGCGGGGCAGCTTTTTCAGGGGTTCTCGATGAATTGAGGTTTTATGAGCGGATGCTCACAGATGAAGAAATTCTTGCACTGTACATTTATGATCCGGCATCCGCTGTCGAACCGGAAAAAAATAGCATGGCAGAAAATTTTGCGTTACATCAAAACTATCCCAATCCCTTTAATCCGGCGACAAAAATCACCTATTCATTGCCATATGCCAGACATGTCTCGCTCAGGGTGTATGATATACTCGGAAATGAGGTCGGCACCCTTGTGGATGAATTTCAGACTGCCCAAACCTATACTGTCGATTTTGACGCCGGGAACTTGCCGAGTGGTGTCTATTTTAGCAAATTATGGGTGGGTGACAGGATCGTGGACATAAAAAAGATGCTTTTGGTCAGGTGAGCGAACCGGAGTGAAACAAGGACGGTTGGGTGAATCCATTGCTTTGAATGAAAAAGCCATCGAAAAAAATCCTTCGATCGGGGAGGCGTATTTTAATATCGGTCTGACGTGCCAAATGCAACGCAGACTAGGAGTCTGTCGGACTTGTATCATAAGTATTTGTTTTTTTCTACACCGCTGATTTTGAAGCCAAAATTTTAAATGCATAAAAATCAATTATTTATAAAAATAGAAATCTTCGAGTCCGACA
>JAFGEC010000363.1 GCA_016931775.1 Candidatus Zhuqueibacterota bacterium
TAAAAAATGCTGGTTTTTCTGTTACTAAAAATCCAAATGAAATTTCTGTTTATGACCGTTCTGTTTTGTCAAACTCAACAGGAGTTGTCTCTGATAATCAAAATATGTCATCAAAGCTTATTTTAAATCCGGCCTATCCAAATCCCTTTAATGCCGGGACAACAATTTCTTATGACCTTAACTCTGCTTCATTTGTCGATTTGTCAATCTACAATTTAAAAGGTCAATTGGTAGATAAAATTTGTAATGAAAAACAATATCCGGGCCGCCATTCTTTTAGATGGAATCCTCATTCGATAAGCACAGGCACTTATTTAATAAAATTATCAGCGGACAATTTTACTGCTGTCAGGCGCTGTGTTTATTTACAATAAAGCCAGTGACAAAAGTTAACAGAGCGGAACTTTAAGAGTTCCGCGTATTATAATACAAGAAAGCCATGATATTAAAAAACAAAAAACGCTCGTCCAGCCCGCGTTGGTTAAAAAAAGGTGTATTGATCTTTACCTGTAGCTCGATACTATTGCTCTTAATGTTAATCCTTCCAGGTTGCACAAAAAAGGACACGATTTTAGCAGGTAATAATACAATTGAATCAGGAAATTCAGGAGAAACCGTGGGGATGTACAACCATATAACCACCTATGATTCCGTCCACCATATTGTGAATCACCCGGCCTTTAAGGGTTTTGGTAACTATTTATTACCATGGGATGATAATACATATTATTATGACACACCGCTCAATAATGTTGGTTCACTTATGCCGTATCACAACCATGTGAAACCTGATATTGTCGTTGGCGCAATTAACCATATGATTGACAAAGTAAGCGATGGCAAAAAAATATTTTATGATTTCTATACCAACGAGCAAAAGTTGCAAGACCCGGGTAAAACGAATACCGGCCTGTTTTTCTTCCGGCGTAAGCCGGATGCTCCATTTGCCATAATATGTCCCGGAGGAGGTTTCTCCTATGTTGGCTCCCTTCATGAAGGATTTCCACTTGCTTTAGAAATAAGCAAAAAAGGGTTCCACCAAACCTTGCAGTCATCGGATCATCACTTTCTTGTTCGCCGAGTAACTCTGCTGATGCAATCGGTTTGTATCCGGATGGATCCGGTTCGATCAGATACAATATCTTTCTACCGTCGGTCGCCAGAATCAGTCCGTCGGCCAGGATCATACTGCCTTTATTAAAATCGGGATCACGCTTTGTTTTCCACAGAATCTCACCGTCCATACTCATGCACGTCAGGCCGTCGCGTGTACGATTGGTGCCGAACTGAGCATAGAAATAACCATTATGTAAAATCGGCGGTTTTGTTTGATCACCAAACTCTTCGGTTCTAAAAAGTTCGGTCGTGCCATAGCTGCCATCCGTCTTTTTTTCGACTTTAATCATAACTGCACCGAGTTCATATCCCCCCACAACAAGCACCTTGTTATCACCGGCATCAACTGCACTTGGCACTGAAATATGACATTTCCACTCATTGTATTCCCAAAGGACTTTTCCCGTAAGGGGTTCTATTCCAACGACCTTACCCAGAGTTTGAGGCAATTCTCGATGTCCGATAGGATTGGTAGATGAAATAACCATGACAATATGGTCTTTTCCGTCAATTTTTGCAACTGAAGGGCTGGCATATGATTCATTACCAAGATTGGGCGTTTTCCATGTAACAGCACCTGTGAGTTTATTGTAGGCAACCGCGCCTGCATCCGGAGCCTGTGATAATACAATAACGAAATCACCGTAAACAAGAGGGCACTGAGTAATTGCCCATATCGGCAGTTTATCACCACCAAAATCCGTCCACACGTTTTTGTCCCATTAAAGTTCTCCCAAAGAGGTTTAAGTTGTCGATCCGGGAGAAAAGGAAGGTTGGCATATTATGCCAAAAATACGCAATGATTACCTATCACACAATCCGCAAAATCCGCCCCACGCCCAATTCAAGATATTTTTCCCCGTATACCGCTTTAAAACAAGCTTTTGCCTCCTCCCCCGTACAATGGGTCGGCCCTGCGTATTGAATTCCCATTTCCCGGAATTGGGCTACAATGGATAAAAGTTGATCCACCGGTTTTTCCAGCAGATGGAATCCACCTAAAACCATATATATATTATCGCTGAACATTTTTCCGACAGATTTTAGAATATTTATAATACCAGGATGCGCACAACCCGTTATAACAACGAGACCCTTTAACGTTCGAATCACCAGGGCCTGTTCGTTTTTATGGGCTTTTAATTCTCCCGTTGTGTATACGGCGGGACAAATTTGATCCGGCTTTTTAATTTCCATCACTTTGGCGCCCCTTTGAAGCGCCCGTTTTTTTATTTCCCCCGGAAAAGAAGACAGCAGAAAAACAGTCACCAAAGCTCGATGCTGCAGAAAAATGTCCAGTCCGTCGACATGATCCCAATCCTTATGCGACAGAACCACCGTATCGATGCTCTCCGGTTCGACGCCAAGCTGTTTTAAATTAGCCATAAGAATCGAACCATCCGCACCGGTATCAAACAGTATTGTTTCTTCCGCACCGGTTACTACACATGCAAATCCCCAGGAGGCTTTCACACCTGATACAGCTGTTCGATTGTCAAATACAACAGTTATTTTTACATCAGTTAAAAACTGATCCTGCTCATTGTGAGTCATTTGTCACCCCGTTCCCTTTTAAATATTTAATGACATAATCTCCCCGTTTTGCTCCGATCCGTCGACCGATGTGATCGCATTTTACCACCAGCAAAAAATAGATATTCACATCCACATCCAACAGGCCTTCCAGATTCCCCTGTCCCTTGGAAATAATCACATCGGCCTCCCAAATGGCTTTTTTAAAGTCATCCGAGGTCGTTGCCCAAACAGCACCCGGTGCATCATCCCCGGTTGTTAAAAGTTTAACATGTCGATCGAGACCGATCGACCGGGCATCCTCGATTGTGGCGTCATTCAACACGGCAGTATCCCGAACAACAAACGTCACGTTGGGATGAGCCAGCGTTTCCAGGAACAACTTGTCCAAAACGATTTCTCCGCAATTATCGCCGATGTACAGAACAGTTTCGGCGTTCTCAAGTTCATTTAAAAGCTGTTCTGAATCATCCGCGGCAAATGGTGTGTGCAAAACATTATTGATCGTTTCCGTAATATCCAGCTGATCCCTCGGCCCAAAATCGATAACATTTCCTGCCACCGCAAGACGCATGGCAGTTTGCAGCGGATATTTTGAATTCCGGATCATGTTCTGAAAACCGGTATACAACGCCTGCATTGCCCGGTTTCCCGAATCTTTAACTTTTTTATAGGGGTCGGCGATCTTTAATTCCACACGAACCAATCGAAACATCTCACGGGCCAATTCCGGAGGTGACTGCCGGAAATCTGTTCGAGCCATCAATTCCAGCAATTTTTTCATGGCAAAGATTTTTCGATCTTCAGAAATCAAATTTTCATTTAAAAGGCGCAAAAAACTCGCCGTCATACAAGGAATACAATCCAGGGGTGTATTCACTTTTTTTCCTGTCCGAGTTAGCTACAGTTTCAGTTGAGAAAAATATGTTTAATTATTGCGGCTGGTACCAAAACTGTCCGTTTGTCATCGTCCGGGTAACCTAAATATCCTACACCGGCTTTCAGCCGCTATTCACTTTAGAGAGGATTATTATTTTTAAAATCCAAAATGGCTTTTTCCACCGTACTCATACTGATGCCGTATTGGCGCTTGAAAATACTCATGCGCCCATTAGCCGGTACCAACGTTTCAATTCCCAATCGAGAGCACAACTCCTGCAGGGATATATTATGCGCCGAACAGACTTGCTCAACCGTCATGGATCCACGAATATCCAGGGAACGGTGTTTTTCATGTTGATGATCGTTAGCATCAAATTCTTCCACCATGTCGGTATCTGCGGTAGGTGACTTTTCAGAAATGGACCGGTTATCCGCTGTAAAACCGGCAAAAGCACTCTGTTCTGCTCGACCAGCGGTTTGTCTGTTTGAAAGACCAACTGCATGCTTACCGTGTCCTCCTCCCTGCTTGGCCTCATGGATCGTGGGAGTGACAAAAAACGGATAAAGAATGAGAAAAAGGCATCCAATGAGGAATGGAACAGCCACACGTTGCCTCGTTTTCACCCTTTTGACAAGACACTTGTACATGACTTTGATCTGACACCAGTGAAAATAAAGATGTAAAATCAACAGACCGGCCATTACCAACCCAAGTATCAGATGTACGGTACCCCACTGGTGTCGATCCAGCAAAAGGAATGTTTGATCCGGATTTGCGCCCAACTTTTCCCACTTTTGCTGTCCGGTTAAAAGTACATATTTTAATAAAAAGCCGATTCCGATAATCGCCGATAAAACCAATAGCAGCATGGCATCGATGATAAAGTTGAGATCTGATTTTTTCATTTGAGGTACTCCTGCAAAAACAAGTCAATTACAAACGACCTGAAAGGTACTCTGGTGAGTCCTTTTTTAAATTTATAATCATGGTTAAAAAGATGAGCAGATAAATAGACGCAGAGGCCGCCAAGATCGTGATGGTTAAAAAGGACAGTATAAATGATTGATATGATTATTTTTTCTCATACTTTTTAAATCACTTTAAAAAACTTAACTTTCTTCTTTGCGCTCTCGGCGAACTCTGCGTTAAAACCTCTCATTCCTGACCTGAAAACCAGATAATCATATTTTATAGAAACTTGAGACGTGAAAAAAATATAAATTATCCTGGTTCAGGCATATGACCTCGTCATTCTTTACTCAGTTCTTTGATACGTTTTTCAATTTGTGTCAGAGATGTTTGCATCTGTTTTGCCTCACTTTTCAACAACTCCAGTTCCTGCTCCTCCGTGAGGGATTCAGGAGGATAAGGAGCCGGGGGATACGGAGCGGCATAACCCATTCCGTAACGCTGCCATCCGGTCAAACCGGTCGCATAGAAACGGTGCCGGAATCCACGGCCGCGGCCCCAGCCTCCCATCCGACCGAATCCGGGATGGAAATAACCGGGAGCTCCATGCCCCGTACAATAACCAAAACCTCTTCCTGTTTTCGGACCGGCTCCTGCTGGTCCTGTTTGATCTCCAAAAGGCATAATAATCTCCTTTCTGTTATATTTTAACGCCGGCCGCGGGTAAAACCCGATATTTCCGGCCTGGCATGATTATTCAGTAGGACAACATTCACCAGCGCTGCACGGCGGTGTTTCACAGCGTTCCTCACGTCCGCAGCATGTGCGGCCGCCGGACCGGCTGCTGCCACCCATAATGATTCCCGCTCCACCGCTGATTTTTCGTTCAACTATTGCACCACAATCAGGACAAATCTCCAGCACGGGATCGCTTATTTTCTGAAATATTTCAAATGTTCCGCAGTTTTCACATTTGTAATCAAACGTCGGCATAAGAATACCTCCTTAGTGATCGCAAACATTTTCACCGGTCTCCAGCTCACCGTTTATATGAGCCAGAACGACGTTTTCCGGTTTGCCAACACTTGCACCGCTGACGACCTGGATGCCGTTTTGCAAAAACAGGTTCAAAGCACGGGAACCCATACCACCCGCAAGAATAATATTAACATTGTTATCAGCGAGCCACTTTGGCAGCACGCCCGGTTCGTGAGGAGGCGGCGTCATCAATTGAGTCCGGATAATTTTTTTGTTATCAACATCCACATCGATAATAGCAAACTGATCACAGTGGCCAAAATGAAGGCATAGTTCGCCGTTCGCCGTAGGAATGGCATATCTTTTCATAGTTTTTGTCTCCAAATCTGGTTTGATTACTTTTTCCGGTGTCCCACCCTCAATCCTCTCAACAATCTGTTCCATTATTTCATTAAAAATCTTGCCGCTCTCGGTTTTACTGTGAAAATACGCAACCGGTTCTCCCGAGTCACCGGCCTTTACCATCTCAGGATCCAGGGGGATTTTGCCGAGAAAAGGCAGTTTCATGTCTTTTGCCAGCTGTTCACCTCCGCCGGATTTAAATATGTCGATCCGTTTGTTGCAATGAGGACAGATAAATCCGCTCATGTTTTCAACGATGCCCAATACGGGCAGATTGAGCTTTTCACAAAACCGCACCGAACGGCGTACGTCGGCTACGGATAGATCCTGCGGCTGGGTGACCACAACAGCACCGGTGGGATTTTTTAACAACTGCACTACCGACAGCGGTTCGTCTCCGGTCCCGGGGGGAGAGTCAACGATAAGATAATCCAGTTTTCCCCAGCTTACGTCTTTTAATAATTGTTTAATGGCGCCCATCTTCATGGGGCCGCGCCAGATCACCGCATCGTCACCGCCGTCCAATAATAGACCCAGCGACATCACTTTTAGATTGCCGGTATATTCCAGTGGAATTATTTTACCGTTTGCCTGCGCCGGCTTTTGGCCTTCCAATCCCAAAAGCTTGGGAATACTGGGACCGTGAAAGTCGATATCCAGCAAACCGACGGTTTTGCCGTTCAGGGCAAGGGCCAGTGCCAGATTGGCGGCAGTTGTACTCTTGCCAACTCCGCCTTTTCCCGACAAAACAATAATTTTATATTTTATATCCGCAAGAGTCCGTTCGAGCTCTATCTGTTCCAGCTCCTGATCCAGCGTACGATCTTGTTGCTGTTGACTCACAATTACCTCCGTAGTAATGATCAAAATTGCCGTTACCTCTGCCGCGTCATGGCCGCCGAACAGTTGGGACAAACCAGTTGCGAACAGGGTTGACCCTGCGTGTGCGGCACAGTGGTTCCGCATTGGGGACAAATACAGGTGCCACCGGGTCCCTGCCGAAAACCGCTGATTCGCCCTCTTCGGCCGCCGTTGTTGTTTGAATTCCTGTTTCTCATTGTTTTTCCTTTCTGCTACGGGCCTGAAAAGCCGGACAAATGATAAACTTTACGCCCAGTGTCCTTCCACATCCGCACTAGAGGTTTTTTTCAGTTTTTTCTCGAAATAAGCGTCCACGGCCTCCTGCAGGGTGCCACTCACACCCGTATATACTTCGATCCCGGCGGCATCCAATGCTCTGAACGCTTTGGGACCGCAATGGCCGGTTAAAAGCACCTTCACACCCGCGTTGACGATATTCTGCGCTGCCTGAACGCCAGCTCCACTGGTAGAATTCAATGCAATCTCATTTTCAAGAAACGAAAAAGATTTTTTCTCTTCATCATAAAGTGCATAGAATGCCGTTCGTCCGAAACGCGGATTGACCGGAGTATCAGTTTTATTGTCCTGTACTGTAATCGCAATAATCATGTCACTTTTCCTCAAGTTGTTGCATTCTTTTTAAAAATTCATCGAGAGAATCCCTGCGCTGTCGTAATGCGTCGGTCCATAACTTCAAGTGTTCTTTACCGGCTTCCGTGATGGTATATAATCTTTTTGCCGGTCCGGAGCCTGTGGTATCCCACTGGGATTTGACCAGGTCGCCATCCTCCAAATGCCGGAGCATCCGGTAAACCGCTCCCGGATCCACCGGATCTTGCACAAAACCCAGGTCCGGTAACCGGGACATTAAATCGTAACCGTGGTGCGTGCCTTCATAAAGTAAAAAAAGAATACTCGGCTCGATCCAGCGGTTATGCCTTTCGCGGTAACACCCACAACGTTTTCCGTGACGATTGCGCATATATTCTCATTATATTAATATATGTTAGAAACATATATAAGTTATAAATTAATATATTAAAGTCAAGGTGTTTCTTCAGCAGGGTATCCCCCAAAATTTTATTTATATTGAAAAACATACCGATACAATCAAATAGGCTTCCGTACTTTATGTATTTCTTTTTGA
>JAFGEC010000364.1 GCA_016931775.1 Candidatus Zhuqueibacterota bacterium
GGATACGATCCCTGAAGCCAAGCGGTTTCGCAGCGCCAGCAGGCGTTTGGATTCCTGCGGCAGCTCCGATTTGGCATAACGGGCGGCTTCACCCAACCCGACGATGCCGGGAATATTCAAAGTCCCTGAACGCATACCTTTTTCATGGCCGCCGCCGTCAATTTGCGGCTCCAAACGATGCCCTTTGCGCACATACAGCGCGCCGACACCTTTTGGGCCGTACATTTTATGGCCGGAAACCGACAACAAATCTATGGAACAACGTTCCACATCAATATCCGCCTTTCCCAGGGCCTGCACGGCATCGGAATGAAAGGGCACACCGTTTTCACGGGCAAGTGCACCGATTTTTTCCAGCGGCTGCAGGGTGCCGATTTCGCTGTTTGCCGCCTGAATGGATATCAAGATCGTGTTCTTGGTAATCTGCTTTTTTAAATCGTCAAGGTCGACGATTCCGTACTGATCGAGTTTTGCATAAACGATTTCAAAACCCTGTTTCGCCAGTTTTTTCGCCGTATCGAGAATCGCTTTGTGTTCGGTTGCTATGGTAATAATACGTCCCTTATCCTTCGCACGATCTGCAACACCTTTTAAAGCGAGATTATCCGATTCCGTCGCCCCGCTGGTAAAAATAATCTCGTCTGCGCTCCTGGCATGAATGAGATCCGCCACCTGCTTGCGGGCGTTTTCCACTGCACGCCGCGCGTCGTGTCCGTAAACATGGGTATTACTGGCGGCGTTTCCGAAATTTTCAGTCAAATAGGGCATCATGGCATCGAGTACTCGAGGATCAAGCGGCGTGGTTGCATGATGATCCATATATATCGGTTTCATTACAAATCCCTTTGTCAGTGTTTAGGATTTTTAAAATCCTTTATGAACATTATTTATAAACGTACTAAATTAAAACATTATTCCGTTAAAATCAAGTAGAGTCTATTGAACGGGTGTCCGTCAAAATTTTTTATTTACAAAAGAAATATTTGATCTGTCAACTATATCTTTTGCGAGAAGGCGACTCTATTCTTTGTTTGAGTGAAGGTGATGCGTCGCACCGCCTTCCCCCAGTTACTCACATACGTAATATCTCAGTTATGGGTGAAATGCGTCGCACCTGTCCTGTCCCACCCGTAACTGAGGTTTTACTCATATACTACGATTTCATTTGCGTTTCACTTTTTTTTGTATTAATTATAATTAATAAAATGAATCCAAAAAACAAAGGCATGAATATGGCTATTCTTAAAATTCTTGCAAACATTATCAAAGTTCTGCAGTCGGAAATCAGCCCGTCACAGATCGCTGGAGGTGTTGTGCTGGGTATGATTCTCGGCCTCACACCGTTCTGGAGTTTACAAAATTTTATCGTAATCCTCCTCGTCATCGTGGTGGCCGTGAATGTCTCCATGATGCTGCTGAGTTTTGCCTTCTTCAGCGGAGTGGCGTATCTGTTAGATCCGCTGTTCCACAGCCTGGGATATTATTTTTTAGCGGATGTTCCGTCACTCAAACCGCTGTGGACCGCCGTTGTCAACTCGCCGGTTCTGGCGTTGAGCGACCTGAACAACACCGTCACGCTCGGCAGCCTGCTGGTATCCCTGTTTCTTGTCTTGCCGGTATTTTTCCTGTCCAAAAAATTCGTCCTTTTTTACCGGAGGCATCTGGCGGAAAAGGTGAAAAAAATGAAAATCATCCGCATTGTGACGGGTTCGAAAATTTTCAACATGTATCAAAAATTTAAACTTTTAGGAGATTGAGCCTTGCGAAAAAAAGGTATTATTGCCCTGCTGGTGCTGGCAGTGCTATTTGTTGCCATAAGCCTGTTATTGACCGATCGCTGGATGGAACGCCGTATTGAAGGTCTTGGCACATCCATTGTCGGCGCCAAGGTGGAACTGGACGGATTTCATCTGTCGCTACTGAAATTATCGGTGCGATGGGACAGTCTTCAGGTCACCAATCCAAACGACACCTGGACCAATCTGATTGCTGCAGGCAGAACCGAGTTCAGGATGCAGGCGCTGCCGCTGCTGCGAAAAAAGATCATCATCAACAATATGCAGTTGACCGGAGTGCGCAGCGGTGTTAAAAGGAGCACGGACGGCAAGGTGGAAAAAAAGATCGAGATCGAGAAAGAGGAAAAGCCGACCATTGTGAGCAAAACCGTGCAGCGGCTGCAGGCAGAAATGACCGCCGCACCGGCGTGGAACCTGGACAAGCTTGCCGGCAAGGTGAACCTGGACAGCATCCTGGCGATTCTGGAGATCGAGTCGCCCTCCAAAATCGACTCTGTCAAAGATGACGTGCAGAATCGTTATGCCGTTTGGGAGAAAACTTTTACGGAAAAAAATATCGCACAGGAGATCAAGGACATCGAGTTAAAGATCACCGGCATCAAACCTCAAGAACTGAAAACCGCGGTGGAAATACAAAATGCCCTGACGACCACAAAGGAAGTCAAGACGCGCATTGACGATCTGCAGTCATGGGTTAAAACAACCAAGAACGGTTTTAGCGGTGATCTGTCGGCATGCCTCAACACCGTAACGCTGGCGGACGACTGGATCCGCCAGGACTATGAGCGCGCCATGGCGAAAGCCAACCTGCCGGATATCAATGTCAAAACAATCGGTAAATTCATTTTCGGCAGCCGTGTCGTGAATCAGGTCACACAAATACTGGATATCGCCGGCACCGTGCGTTATTATTCCTCCAAATTGAAATCCGACAAGCCGGAGAAGGAAAAGAAGCCGCCGCGTTTCAAAGGACAGACCATTCATTTTCCGCTCAAACATCCTGTGCCCGATTTCTGGATCAAGAACATCGAGCTGTCCGGCAGAACCGAAAACGGCATCCGCATGAGCGGACAGGTTACCGATATCGTTTCGCAGCAGGCGGTTGTCGGCCGGCCCACGATATTCAACATCGACGGCAGCCGTGCGGATAAAGCCGCTCTGGCACTGACCGGCGAATTCAATTATCTGGACGAGCCGCAGGAAAATTTTAATTTGACTGTCACAAATATTTCTCTGACAGACATGAAACTGGCCGAATCGCCGTTGCTGCCGTATCCTGTCAGCAACGGTTCCGGCACATTTACCACGGAACTCAATATTGGCGCCAGCCGGTTGAGCTTTCATCAGGGATTTAAAGGCAGTGATGTCGTTTTTGCCATTCCGGCGGAAACCGCAGGTATTTCGAAAAAAGACCGGATTGTGCGATCCGTGCTGCGCAAGGCGTCCACGGTGACTTTCGATAGCGGCATAAAGAGCAATGAAGACTACACCGATTTTTCCCTCAATTCCAATCTGGATGAGCTCTTTGTTGCAGAACTGCGTTCCCTTGCGAGCGGCGAAATTCAGAATGCCCGCAAAAAAATCGAGGAGCACGTCGCCGCGCAGGTCGACAAGAGCCGCGCAGCATTGCAATCCCTGGTCAGTGAAAAGGGGACTGCGCTGCAGAATCAATATGCGTCCTATGAACAGCAGGTTCAGGAAAAAGTGCAGATGATCGAGCAGAAGAAACAAGAATTAGAAAAACGCCTGGAGGAGGAAAAACAGGGAATTCAGGACGAGGCGAAAAAAAGGTTGAAAGGAATTTTTTAGATAATTTGAATTATTTCTTCTCTTATGGTCGATCATGCTATAGATGCAGCCATGAAAACCAGGCCTTAGCCTTCCATTGTGGATTTTACAGATTTTTTTGCTGTGAAGCACGGTGATCTCATGAATAGGAAATTTTGATGTTAAATACTGAACGCCCCAGGGTTCCAACCTGGGGCGAAAAATCTATCGGGGCTGCGCCCCGATAGCAGGGCAAAGCCCTGCATCATATATCGCACCGGTGTATAATCCCGGCGCAATCAAAAAACCATTCCGGGATCGGAATGAATCATCTATAAGCCTGTGAACCAAAAGTAGCGATATTTTCCGGTTCCACTCTGCGGAAGGGACGACAATCCCCCAAAGCGCTATGAGAGGGAAAAACGAATATAATTGATTTGCATAAAACCATATAAAGATTTGTTTATTAATAATCTGTGTTGATCTGTGTCGATCCGTGGCTAAAAAAGAAAACAGAATAGTAACCATTATAAATAATAACCATATCAGTCATGTTAAATTAGGTTGACGGCTATGCGCAAAGCGGGGCTGTCGGCAGGAAAATGCGAATAACTCTTTGGCGCATTTTTCCGGTGCAGGTAAAGATATGTAGAATGGAACGAGATATTACTATAATCTGTGCAAAAAAAGGTGGGATAGAATCCCACCCTACAGCTGAAACTTATTTAGAATACAAAATTGGCGTCTCATGTAAATATTATGGAGGTACTGAAGATAATGATTATTCATCTGATTATCCAGAACCGAATCCGAAAAAAGGAAGACATTGGCAGACTTATTATTTTGAATTGATAGACTAAGAAATCCCAAAACCTTTACGTGTGTTATTTATATGTTATGATCGCCCTGGGGTTGTGAAAGGGTTGGGTAAATATTTTCTCGCTACTCTATTGCCTATTCTGTCCTATCTCCTATCCGCACAACGGCATCAAACGCCGGCTTGGGCCGGCAGTTCCGGTCGAACAGCATTGGATAATCGGACCGGCCGGTGATGGGCCAGTAGTTGCGCCAGGATTGCCCGTCGTGCACCGCCCAAAACGTGATCCGCCCGAACAGGTCCCGATACTTCCTGAAGAAAGAAAATAATTCGGCATAGCGCTCTGCCAGGTCTTTCTGGACAGCGTCCGGTAGACGGTCCGGATAGGGATTGTACTTTTTCCGTGTTTCGGGATCGAATGACGATAGGGGGACGACTTGCGAATCGACCGGATAAAAAGGAAGCACCCCGATATCCAATTCCGTTATCATCAGCTTTACACCCAGCCTGCCTAAGGCTTTGACGTAGCCCTCAAGCACATCCATTTTCGGGTAATCCAGAAACCAGTGCCCCTGGATGCCGACGCCGTCCACCCGGACGCCGTTGGACTGCAGATTTTTAATGAGCCGGATAACCCCTTCGGTCCTTGGGCCGAACTCAAAATCGTACTCGTTGTAATAAAGTTCTGCGTCCGGATCGGCCTCGCGGGCAAATTCAAACGCTTTTTGTACATAGTCTTCGCCGATAATTTCCAGCCATTTACATTTCCTGAAAGATCCGTCGTTCATAATGGATTCGTTGACAACATCCCAGCCGTGGATGCGTCCTTTGTATCGGCTCATCACGGTGAAAATGTGCTCTTTCATCCGTTCGAGGAGTGCCTCCCTGCTCAGGGGATTGCCCGATACATCCCAAAATACCCAGTCCGGTGTCTGATGAAACCAGACCAATGTATGGCCGATGACGTGCATATGATGTTTTTCGCCAAAAGCCACATACCGGTCCGGTGCATCGAAATTGTAACGGTCCGGTTCCGGGTGCACTTCCTCCCATTTCAGGATATTTTCAGGCGTAATGCTGTTGAAATGTCTGGTGACAAGGTCCAAACCTTCGGGATCTTTGCCGCAGATCTGATCGACGCAAAGCGCTGCGCCGATATAAAAGTCGTTATGAAACACGTCTTTCAAAACAGGCCGGCCGGTATTGCCGGTGCCGGCCGGGGTAACTGTTCGGTCGGAAAATTTCATGAGTGTCTTTCCTTCAATCGTTGGTATACAGCTTCCAGTGTTCCGTTAAATGGTCCAGGGGATTCCATCTTGATCGAAACCAGGGCGGCCGCGAACTTTAAAGATTCCGCCACCTCGTGATCCAGTCTTTGCGAGAGGTAGGCGGCAAAGGTGGTATCGCCCCGGCCGGTTCTGCCGGAGACATTGCTGTTGGAGAATTTTTCATAGTATGTTTGACCTTTGACCCGTGCCAGTACGCCTTCCGAGTGCGTAATCAGAACTTCGGGACAACCCCATGATTCGATGATGATGGCGGCATTTTCAAGGTTCTCAGTGCCGGTCAGAATGCGGGCTTCCACGATATCCAGCTTGAGCTTGTCCATCATGGCAGCGATTTCTTTTTTATCCGCCACGTCGCAAAATTCGATCACCCGGGAAGGCGTCACATGCCGTACAAAACTCTGCATATCGGTTGAAAGACTGTAGCCCCTGGATTTAAGGCCTTTCATCAGATTCATATCGAATTCCGTATCGGAAATACCTGCCAGATGGGCACACCTGGTTTCGAGAGGCGGGACATCGGAAATGGATATCAGGCCTGCGGATTTGACCAGGGTTAAGGTACGTTCATCCACATTCTCGGTCTCGTGCAATACCCTGGAGAAGGTGGTTTCTTCACTGGGAATGAGAAAGGTGTCGACGCCCGTATCCTTCATGGGCTGGAGGATGTGCCCGTCTTTCTCGGCCATTTTCACGACGGCGGCAACCTGCTTATCGATGCGGGCCGCAACCATCACGCCGCATAAAACCGCACTCCCCGGGGCAATGTGAGGCTCACCGCCAAATGGAAAAATTTCGTCATAGCACATGTGTCCCACAAAAGTGATATCATATTTTTTAGACATATGGATAAATTCCTATATAAATTTTGAACCGGAATCCGGCGCTGATATCCGGACTCTGCGGTTATCTCCGGATCCTTATGATTATTTATCGTTTTCCGGACCGCTCAGCAATCCGGAGAAAAACGGTATCAGGTCTTCGGAAACGATGGTCTTGGATTTTGTTTTGACCTGAAGGGCTTTAACATAATTCAAAACAAGATGCGTCCACACGGCACCGGGCCTGGGATAAGCAGCCACAATATAATGGGGTCCGACTTCTGATTCTCCCATTTCCTGCTCCAACTCGGCCCTCAGGTTATCCGGCGTGATCATGGTATTGGCGTAATCAAAGACAACCCGGTCCATGTGCTTGTACACCTCTTTGCTCTCCTCGACCATACCATAATATTCGAGCAGCTGGGCAAAAACGTAATTGGACGTCGTATAAACGTCCTGGCCCTGTTCCGATTCCACTACCTCGCCGTCTTTTGTTTTGCACATGGCCCATCCCATAAAGGACCGGTTGTTGTTGTAAACCGTCCTGAGAATTTTTTTGGCACGGTCTTCCGGAATGAGTGGTTCTTCTCCGATTGATAGAAGGTACCACATGGCATCGAGTTGATTGGTCCAGACGTCAGTGTTGGTGTTTCCGGTTTCCGGATCGTAGCAGGTGACATAGTATTCAAGTTTTTCGCCTTTGCTGTTTTCTCCTTCCCGCCATAATTTCTCGAGGCTGTTCCAGCCCTTGTCGAACGCAGCCTGAATATGCGCCTCGCCCGCCTGGTCACCCAGCATCTGCGCCATCTTGATCATGGCCTGGCAGCCGCCCAGAAACTGTGTGGCGTCATACGCGTCCGCACCAAACAGAACCAGGTTATCAAATGTGTTTTTCACATCTTCCGGGTAACCTTCGGGTATGCCGTCATTGTCAAAATCGAGTTGCAGCAGGGCATCGAGACCGAACTTGAGCGTTTCCCAGTTCAGTTTCAAAAAATCCATATCACCCGTAAACTTTACATTCCTCAGCACCCGCATCATCAGTTTGGGGAAGAGATCCACCCAGTAATTGTTATTGTACCAGGCGTAATCGCTCACGTTGCGCAGAGGATGGCCCTTGGGCATGGCCCCCACATCATGGGCCACACTGCCCTTGGTCTTGAACGCATCGCGGATCTGGGTCAACGATACATCCTTATATTCCTCGGGATGCTCCTCGAAATGCTTGCGGGCTTCGACGAATGACGCATGAAAGTGGTAAAAACGCGGCGTGGGATCTTCGGCCAGGATGGAATCAATAAAGGCCTGGCACAGATCTTTTTCTACACGGGGAAAGAGCATCAAAAGCACCATGGAGTACCAGTCCACATCCGAAGGATCAATATAAGCGTAATCGAAGCACTCCAGAAACCGGGCCCGCTCATTTCCCTTCTCGTCTTCAATCCATACGATGGCATTTGAAAGCGGGAAATGCAGCTCGTTCAGAATCAACCGGGTCAGACGCAGGGCGCCATCCCTATCGTCCTTGTAGGACGGACTGGACTGAATGGAATGAAGGATACGCTCCTGAATAGCCAATGTCCGGTTCCACCATTTCGAATAGTTATCCAGTGCAAGCTTGACCATGTCAACCGTGCGTGTCTCAGCGTCGGCAAAGTTTTTCAAATATTTTCGATCGAATGTCGTTCCGTCGATGTATTCCTGTACCGGAAAGTCGAGTGCGACAACGATGGGAATCGTGACCGAACTTTGCGGTGCCAGTGTAAAGGTCATACTGACGGCCGCACCATAGTCGTTGCGGAGAATCGGTTTCCGTTTTTCGTAAAAGCTGCCGTCGTCATTCAACAAAAGATCCCCGGTATACCGGTTCAGACAGAAATAGGGCTGGACGTCCACGGACACACCGGGCAGTTCGGGAACAGCCAGGGCCATGCGGTTGGGCGTTTCCGTACTTCCCATAATAACGCCACGTATACCGACGGATTCGAATTCTTCATGCTTCTGACCATGGAGGGCGGCCGTGCTGACATAGACACTGTCCTGATCGGTCGGTTTGAGCTCTTTTTCCTGCAGGTTAACAAGGGATGGACGGGGCACCACGAGTGTGATGTCCATCGCCTCATTCGTGGCATTCTCCACCACGAACTCTTCGACGCCCA
This sequence comes from Candidatus Zhuqueibacterota bacterium, assembly GCA_016931775.1. Taxonomy (GTDB): domain Bacteria; phylum Zhuqueibacterota; class Zhuqueibacteria; order Residuimicrobiales; family JAFGEC01; genus JAFGEC01. Next base: position 8,647 of record JAFGEC010000364.1, read on the forward strand.
GCGGCACCAGCGTATTTTCACTGCCGGACAGCAGCGGAGAAATGAGTCTTCTGACGACGTTCACCTTTTCCAGCTTGTAACCGATCTCCAGAGACGGCGTGGCAATGGTCAAGGAAATATTTTCTTCGGCAACCGGAGAAGGATAATAATTCTTGACCGCGGGAATATCGTCTGGAAGCTCGATCTCTCCCGGTTGTTTCTGTGTCAGCATGGTGTTTTCGCCGTCGATACGGATATACGGCACCGATCCGAACTGAACCGCTTTCTGATTCAGCATAATCAACCGTCCCGCATCGTTCAGACGGTTATACAGGCCGTAAGGCGAAATACCGATGGAGCACGTCGGCGCACCTTGCAGCGCCACGGTTTGCGGAAACTGCAGGGTCTTGGACATGCCCTGAAAGTGCACCGTCATTTTATTTTTTTCGTAAATTTCGGTAATCTTTGGACCATCGATGGTGTAAATATCACGCAAGTCGAAAAATTTGTTTTGAGACATTTTACCTCTCTTGTTGGTCGTTTTTTTAAAGGCTGAGCAGAACTCTAAAATCCTGCATCTATCTTATAAAGCCGGTCGGCAGGCCGGAATCTCGGATTCGACGCTGCCGTCCGGAATGTCAGATCGTGAGATAAAAGGGAAACCGTGCTAAATTAGCACTTTCCTCCCCATACATTGATTTGTTTTTTCTTTTCCGGTTTTGGGGGAGTCCCAGGTTCTTCCGGAAGATTCTTTTCGGCACTCAGATCGATCGGCATCCTGGTTGTGGGATAGGGTTTGATGGTGCCAAACAAAAGATCCGCAGAAATCCGGATCGAATCCGGAGAACCGGAAAAATTACAGACGACCGCATCGGCCAGGGTGGTCGTCCCTTTCCGGTACGGGAAATTGGTGACGACAACTACATCGTGCCCGGCCGCCTTCAGCGCCCTGACCAGATGTGTGTTGTTGCCCTTCTTTTCTATACGTGCATAATAGTTGGTCATCACAACCAGATCCGCCTGTTTGGCCAGTTCCAGTGCTTCATCTACCTCCTCCTGCTCGGCGTGGAAAGCCGTATCGTCCAGGATGAGGTTGGTGGAATGTTTGACCATCTGCTCGCAGAACATGTGGGGATGGCTGTAAAGATCTTTTCCGAGGAATTCATAGGGGATAGCTTGCTCGATGACCAGGATTTTCTTGTCCTTGCTCAGCGGCAGCAGTTTTTTATCGTCGCGAACCACAAGAAGCGCCTTGTGCGCCACTTCCCATGAAAAGTCGATGTTTTCCTTGCTTCTGACAATCGCGGCGGTTTTTTTCGGATCCATTTTGCCGGCTTTTTCGAACAAGCCCTGATCGTATTTCATACAGAGCAGACGGCGCACCGCATCGTCCACGCGCTCTTCGGAAAGGAAGCCATCTTCAACGGCACTCTTGATGCCGAACAGGCACTGCGAGCGGGATTCATCGTCCGCCTTGAGCAGAATGGTGTCCACACCGGCTTTGATGGCCATAGCACATGCTTTCGGAAGCGGCCATTTTTTCAGGATGGCGGCCATACCGATGGCATCCGATACGATCACGCCGTCGAATCCCATTTCTCCCCGCAAAAGATCGGTGAGAATCTTTTTCGAAAGAGTGGCCGGGTATTCGTCGTCATAGGCCGGGAAAATGGTATGCGCCGTCATAAGTGCCCAGGCGCCTGCGTCCACACCGGCCTGAAATGCGGCCAGCTCGACTGCTTCCATACGCTTGCGGTCACCGCGGCAGACGTCGAGCACGTCATGGGCGTCGGTCGCGGAATCGCCGCGGCCGGCAAAGTGCTTGATCGTAGCGGCAACACCCGCATCCTGATAACCACGGACGGTGGCATCGATAAACTTTGCGCAGACCTTAGGATCATCACCGAATGAACGAACACCGATCTCCGGATTCAGGGGATTGATATTCACGTCGCAGACCGGATGATAGAACTGAGTCACACCGATGGCGGCCATCTGCCGGCCCATCAGATTGGCGACCTTGTAAGCGAGATCCGGGTCGCCGATGGCTGTAATGCCCATGGGAGGCGGAAACTGCAGAACACGGCCGGCTGTATAATCGTTCTTGAAATCGCCTTCCATGTCGATGGTAATGTGAAGCGGAATTCCCGAATTCCTGCTTTTGGCGAGTTCCTGCAGCTTGTTGAGTGCTTCCGTCAGCTCTTCAGGCGTTACGCTCACACCGAAACTGCGGGAATCGAAATAGGTATGCGCGATGTCGAAATAGTCCTTTGGCTTTTTAAAATCGGGATCGATCTGCGAACGTCCCCAGTACAGGTTTTTACAGGTTTCCAAAGCATACGGCTCAAGGCAAAGGCCGCCGGCTTGCAATTTGGTGACCTGTTCGATCCCGGAGGGCGTCAGGTAGGCGCCGCGCCATGTGAAGGTGAGCAGCTGGCCGCATTTCTCCAGCAGGCTCAATTTTGCTATTTTCGCTGCAACAAAATCGTCTCTTTGTTTCGACATTGTCTATCTCCTCAAATGTTATTGATGTTTTGGATTTTTCGTACCGATTACGGCCGCCGGACGTGATCCGCAGTCCATATCAAGACAAAAGCATTGACGGTTGTTTACATCGAAAGTCTGTCGTTCGCTTTTTTCCCGCAAACTCGGGGTTTCGAGTCTTTAAAATCAGGCTGAATGACAGAGTTAACCGCAACGCTCTGTTGCTCCGTTTTTATTGGAATTAATAATTTAATTAAAAAAAACGGTCATGTCAATATGTTTTACGGCAGGGTATCCCCCAAAATTTTATTTATATTGAAAAACATACCGATACAATCAAATAGGCTTCCGTACTTTATGTATTTCTTTTTGA
>JAFGEC010000365.1 GCA_016931775.1 Candidatus Zhuqueibacterota bacterium
ATAAACTGCATTTTACCGATACCGCGCTTCCAGTACTCTTTCAGCATGGTGCACATGATGGGATTGGTCAGCAGGGTATTCACACCGCATTTTTCCGCCAGCAGCAGGGTGGCGAAAATTTTATCCTTGTGATGGTAGGCTTTGACCAACTGGGAAACGTAAATTAAATCCCGCGAATGGGCCCAGCCCGAAAGCAGATTGCCGCCCATAATCAGCCGGCTGAATTCCACGCCTTTGATGGTACCTGTGGGCATAATACCCTTGAGCTCATTGAGGCTGGCCAGATTCAGCGTTTTTGTGCTGGCAGCGGTCTCGGCGTCGATGAGATTCTGTTCCTCCCAGCTCTGCCATTTTTTCTTGCGGTAAAAAGCCAGGCCGAAAGCGCCCAGAACCGGCAGGGTGGCCAGACTTTTGAACAGCTCCCTGCGCGGCAAACTGACGGGATCCGCTTTGCTTTCAGGCTTTTTACCGCCGGAGGATTCCTGAATTTCCGCCGTCCTCAAGGATTTAAAAAGCAACCGGTCCAGTCCGATTGCACGGGTGGTGGGTAAAAATGCAACAAGAGCAAGACCGAACAACTCCACCAGATTTTTGTTCACCACCAGATAATGGCCTTCGGCCGGCACGCCGAATTCCAGTCCCACAAACGGCGGATTGGAAAGATAATAAAACGCCAGCAGTACCAGTCCGGCGAAAGCGCCTACGCGGGAAAAAAGTCCGAGCATCAAGCTCAAACCGATAAGGATCAATCCCCAGACATTCAGGAAATCCACCACCGCCAGAACGCCGGGATTGGCGGCCATCCAGTGAAAAACCGGTGCAAAGATCCAGTTGGACACTTCCAGATAACTTGCGGCGGTCCAGTCGGGCATCAGCAGTTTGACCAGGCCTTCGTATAGGAAATGCCAACCGATAACGACACGAAAGGCAGTGAGCAGAGTTACGGTTAACGTTGATTTTTGATTTTTACTCATGTGCGGGCCTCTTGCGGTAATATGAGACGATTTTTTGATATCATCGTGGTTGGGATTTGACGTAATCGTTTAAGCTCTTCAATATAAAATACTCCCTGCAATTATGCAAATAAAAAGTTGTCTTTTTCGTAATATGTCACTCTTGGGTGGGACGGTGCGACGCATCTCCGTTTTGGGTGGGTTAGATATTCAAAATTTAGGTTAAATATCATGCAACGATGCGTCGCACCTATAAAAGTTCCCCCCGTTACTCACATATTACTCTTTTTCGTTATATGTGAGTAACGGTGGGACGGAAAGCGTAGTTTTCATTGTTATTTGCGAGGGATTGTATCAAAAGCCCCATATCTCAAAAAATTAATGTATGAATGTCTTTCCAGCGTAGTAGGCTTTTAAAAAACAGTTCATAATACCGTGCCCGCGTAAGCGGGCGCCCAGTTATGCAAAGCTAAATTAAAAACGGCAGTACCTTTGCGTGTAAAACAAACAAAAATAGTCATTAACACCAAATTCTTTTAACTTTTCCCCGCTTCGACTTCCAGCCTCACCATCGCCACATGTGCTTTGCCGTATTCATCCAATGGAAATTCATTAAGGTAATCTGCGGTCAATTCGTCTATAAATTTATCCCTTTCCCCTTCCGGTACCCGGTCCGTATACGGCAGCCACGTCGTCCGTATCCAGCCGGCCAATCCATCCCTGCCGTCCTGAACCATATCCTTGCTCAGCAACTCCACCCTTTTAATTTTAAAACCGGTTTTTTGCAACAAACGGGTATATTCATCCGTGTCATAAAAACCGTATGGAAATTCAAAATCTTTCAAATACTCATCCCATTCCATTCTTTGAATGATCTTGTCCAGGGATGAGATGATATCTCCTGCATTGCCTCTACCTCCCATTTGAATTAAAATTCTTCCGCCCGGTTTTAACGCTTTGTATACCCCCTCAAGAACCGGCCGATGGTCCTTCACCCAGTGCAATGCGGCATTTGAAAAGATGACATCAAATTCCTCTAGAAAAGACAAATTCGTGACATCCATCAACCGGAAAGCAAGATTACGGTATTTTTTTATCGGATAATATTTTTTTGACAAATTTATCATTGAAAGGGAATTATCGATGCCAAGAACCGTCCCATCCGGAACATGGCGGGCTATTTCAGCGGTAATTTTTCCATCTCCACAACCCAGATCCAGTATATTTTCAAATCCTTCGAGATTCAGTTTTTCAATTAATTCTTGTGCCCAACCAAGTTGTGCTTGAGAATGTTTCTGATAATCTTTTGCATCCCAGGTGTATTTTTTCATACGGCCTTTCAACTGTACAAAGAGCAGACATTTCCATTTTTACTGTATTCAAATAGTGCTTGAAATCCTGACTCTCACAGATAGAAAAAAATAAACCTGCTCTCGTCTCCGGTCACAATGGCGACAAAAAACAGAGCGACGAGCATCTCATATCGACAAATTGTAGTCAATTTCTTTTATAAACGCAAGTGAAAAGCATCCCAAAATGGTGCGGAGCACGACCCCGGAAGCACGGGCCGCCGGAAAAATCCATTTCATTTTTTACAGGGTTTCGAAATCAGCGGAAAGGTAAACTCCGCAAAAGGAAAGCGGCCCGTGCTGAGGAGGCGTGCGGACCCCGCTTTGCGGGGAGAGGATCATCCCGCGTCCACCGGCGGCGTGTCGCCCGGATGAACGTACCAATTCCCGACGTGAAGCGAGGGACTGCCGGCATAGCACCAGCGGGACGAGCCGCAGCGGCCGCAAAGGCTAAAAAGGTGTTACACGCGGTTCATCGTAATTCGAGTTCACCCTTTGCCCTCTCCGCCTGCCTGTACCGGTAACGCGAATCAGGGTCATCACACGCTTTGCTCCGTTCCAGCACCCTTTCGTAACGATCCACAGCCTGTCCCGCTTCGTCCAACTCCTGAAAAGCACGGGCGATGTAAAAATCGATTTCTCCGCAATCGTCGATTTCGGCGTACTTTTTCTGAATTTTCACCAGCTTGACGATGGTATTGGCGTACAATCCGTGACGGAACATGGCCACACCGCCGTTATGCTCCAGCCGCCAGTCCGAGGTAATAGAGTCGTTTGTAAAATTTTTCCGCTGTTGTTTGGATTCCCCGTGAACGACGCTCACGCTGCCGACCTGCAATTTTGCCCGGTTTTTAGCCGGTTTTATATTTTTCACTTTCTCGGACATCAGATATAAAAACATTTCGCGCTTGGTAATCCGGCGCAAATCACTGATATCCAGTATCGAGTGTGAGCCGAGATCAAATGTGACATTATCGTCAACCAGCAGAGTTACGTTACCCTCAAGACATAAAATGGTGTCCAGATCTTCCAATTCCGTTCCCCCGCTAGCCGGCTGCCACTCTTCGTCCATGCCGCGCCGGACCTGCACGTCGCCTTTTATCGCTTTAATCGTCACCCGCGAGTAAACATTTTGACCGGCCGCCAGTATAGAGAGTAAAATGAAAAATCGTCGCATAAATGCCTCCGAAAAACACTACAATGTATCAATAATCCTGACCCAGCCTTCCACCAGGCCGTTCCTTAAGACGGCTTCCTGCAGCCAGGCCGTTGCCGCGGCATTCCAGGCATCTTCAAAACCGTTCTCCAACAGGGTCGTTTCCACCGGAATCCAGAGTGTTTCTTGTCCAGCATTATTTTCCCGAACAATATATTTTTTTTCATTGCTGCTGACAATGTACCCCTCCTGGGGGGCGACACCGGTATCGAACAAAAGATACAAATGTGCCAAATTCTTCTCCGGATCTTCGACCTCGACAAACGCCGTAAAAATACCGACGCTCTGTAAAAATGATGCGTACAAAATGACCAGATCGTCGCAATCTCCCGATCCAAGTTTCAGGGTTTCGGCTGCAAATTGCACGCGGTCGTCCTGATAGAACGGAATATTTGGGTCGCTGCGGTAAACAATACCCTTTTCTTTCAGGCAGTCGAACAGTAAACGCCCGACGGCCAAAAGATTTTTGGCATCCACCTCGTTCAAATCCAGCATTTTGCGGCCGGTTTCGAGAACCTCCCGGTTGTCAGGTGTAAGGAAAAAGGACAATTTATCCATTTCACCGTTCCAGGCATTATGGCTGTGAATGACGATCTGTTCCGAAATTTGTTTGGATACCAGCTTGCCGGTCCGGGCTTTGACCTCCAGGTCCAGGATGGCCGTATTGCTGTTTTCCACCCTGTATATCTTTTGGCTGAGGAATACGGTGACGGGTATATCGACGATTTCCCGTTTGCCGACACGAATATAGCCGGTTTCTTTCGGACGCTCGGAATAGCCTTTGATATTGCATCGTACGTTCACTTCGATGGGATGACCGATAAGGTTCTGCACCGAAACGAGAGCAATGGGATAAGAACTGTAAAAACGCTGGTAGGCAGGGTAAATGTGGGGTACCAGCAGTCTGACACCGGTGATCCGGAATATCTCCTGCTTCCTCCCCCACATGGCGGTGCATCCCATGCCGAATTCGTAACCGTTTTTAAACTCCGCAACCTCGCCGAATTCCACCATGTGATATTTCAGATCAAAATTGAATCCAAACCAGCTGGTCAGGGGAATGTTCGCCCCTCCGCCTAAATACCAGCCGTAGTATATTTTAGATTCCACATTTACAATCTCAACGTCCTGATCACTTTCTCCCGTCTGCCTGAGCATGGTGAGATAGGGCCCACCGCCGGCAGCGATGTATGGATGCACCGGCCCTGAAATACGTGTCGAGAAAAGATCGTAGCGCAATCCAAACAGCAACGGCGTTAATGTTTTAACCGACACTCTGCTGTTATTTTGATCGGATACCACCTCAACCGCACCGATAGCACCTGCACTGATCTCGAAAAATACCGGCTTGTACATCCGTGAAAAAAAGTACAGGTAGCCGCCCATCCCACTGACATCGATTTGGGATCCCTGTGCATCCACGGCAATACGCAGAGAGGATCCCCCGCCGATATTCCAAAATCCGGCGCGGATACCGATTCCGGTTGAACGCGAAACGCCCTGGGCGAAAAGCATATTATTTTGTAAAACGAAAAATCCAAATATAAAAAAAAGTCTGTATCGTTTTTTCATAACAGCATACACCCCGACTTTTTGCCTTCCAGATCATTGTAAAACTCCAATCCCCGGGCAATGCGCCGGGGATCGGGAGTTTTGTATCATTGACGGTTTAATACATTTTCAACGGTTTTTTGACCAAAACAAACTTGATTTGGATCACAAAATCGTTTAA
>JAFGEC010000366.1 GCA_016931775.1 Candidatus Zhuqueibacterota bacterium
TATCCGGCGGCTGAAAAAGGACCAGTCGAAAATCCGCTATAAAAAACGCATCACCAGCGATCTGATGATCACGCCGTTCGGGGATATTCTGCAGCGGGTGCCGGTGTATGCGCCGGAAAAGTTTGCCAAACGGTTAAACCGGACATTCGGACAGTCAAAGCTTAAAGGTGCATTAAATTTTGGCAAAGATGATAAATATTCAATAATAGATGTTGCTACAAAATATAACGCCATCATCAAGGCCAATATCCTGCAGACATCGCTGTTTCATCATTTTGCTTTTACCCGGTCGTACCTGTTCGGCGGCGCCATCCGCAATATCAAAGACATCAATATCTTCCGCGCCTACAAGGACGGCCTGCGGGCGATTCAGGAGCTCAATCCCACTATCGAGCTTTTGGTCCGCAACGGTCTGACCCTGGGCCGTATCCAAGACTGGGAGGAACTGGTTTTCAGGCAGCACACCTTTATCGGCGACCTGCTGGACAAATGGAAGGTCTCCAGAGAGGTCAAGGACAGGGTTCTGCTGTTCCGGGAAAAGCAGGCCCGCTCTCTGTTCCAGCGCTACGGCGCCGGTTTAAAAGCATATACGGCCATGCTGGAATATCAACATATGCTCCACGATCATCCTGATCTCGATCCCAATGACCGGGCGAAATATGTGGCCAATCTGGTGAATGATGATTTCGGCGGGCTTCACCTGCAGCGTCTGGGCATATCCCCGACCCGGCAGCACATCTTTCGGCTTTTTGCCCTTGCCCCGGACTGGACTGAAAGCAACATCCGCACCATGATCAAGGCGGTCAAAGCCGGACCGGCTGAACAGAAACGTCTGTACCGGACATTCTGGCGCCGGGTTGCGGTGCGTGCCATGACCCTGACCACGGTGCTCAACCTGGCCATGGCGCTGTTTGACGATCCGGATGATGACGAGACATATTGGGAAACAGTCAAACGCCGATACAAGACGGCATGGGACCGGGGATATCTGTCCTGGCTGGACGTGGATATCTCGCCGGTCTATTTTGCCCTGGGCGGCGACAGAAATAAAAGAGCATATTTTTCCGTTATTGGTCATTTCCGTGATCCGGTAAAGTTTTTAAAAGATCCTTGGGGATCGGCCAAAAATAAAGGAAGTGTAATCAGCAGGATAATTCTGGAATCTTTAATGGGAAGTGATTGGCGAAGCAGGCCGTTTACCGCCTGGGATGAGCTGACCGGACTGGATACGAACAAATTATCGCCATCATATAAGGGAGTATATCAAGAATCATCAGAAAAATATGGATATAAAAAAGGACAGCCTAAAGGCGGTAAACTTAAATATCGACTGACAAAAAGTAAATATGAAGGAAAATCAGGACCCCTGCAATATGAACAGGTTCCATCATATACAATTCATGAAATAAAACAAATGATGCCGATCCAGATTCAAATGATTATTGGATATTTTTTAGGCGAAGAGGCAGGACTGGAAGCATTATTAAAATCTCTTGGTATCGGTTCGGCGGTTGTAACTGATCCCGCATATTATAAAGAATTAAATTCAAATGATTCAGCACGACAAAAGAAAACCTTAAAACATCCGGTCCGGTCTGAGCGTCCGGTGCGGAAACGCTTGATCCGTAAAGCCGGATAAAATTAAAAATAACACCATGGCAGCTTGGCCGGAAGTCACGTAATTGAGCGTGTCAGCTCCGGTCAAAGCCATGCTTTAAAAAAAGCAGGAGGCTTGCTGCCATGAAATCTTTTAGAATTTTCATTTTTATTCTTCTCTCTTTATTTGTTTACAATGCGGCCTCGGCCGTCGATTACCAGAAAAAGCAGGTGGTGCGGGACACGGTGCTCACGCCCGGCCTGTCCATCGGAAGCATCAACTCGAACAAGAACGTCACCTCATTTTTCAACACCCTGAACAACCAGAACCGGACAACAACCTCCTCTTATGAGGATTCATCCGTTACTCTGGTCAAACTGTCTCCCACGGTGATCGCCGCCATGGGCGGAGCAGGGGGAACCAGCTATTACGGCGTGGATGACAATACCCTGGAGCTTTATTCCCAGTCCGGCAATACCCTCATGCGCCTCAGCACGGCCTGGCAGGATTCCCTGAGAAAACGCCTGGCCGGTATAAGGCATACGAACTATTACAGCGGAATCGATGGCGCGGTCAAGGGGGGAGGCGCTGTTCCTATTTCCGGGGACGTTTACCTGTGCGAGGCCAACGAAACCATTACCGATACTATGATTTTTGCCAATGATAATCTCCGGATTATCGGCAACAAAAATTACAAACTGACCGTCAACAAGACCAAAGACTATCAGACCATGCGTCCGGCCATCTGGATCCGCTCGGATTACAGTCACGTCACCATTGAGGGATTCGAGATCAACGGCAATGCGGATACTTTGAATTATTCCTCGTTCGATGCGGGTATCATGATCGGCGGCGCGCAGTATGTCACAATCCGTAATATGTACATTCACCACACCGGCGGGGATGCCATCACCATTAATCGTGACTGGACTGGTTCCCAGCCGACCCGGTGCTGCAAAAAGATACTCATCGAAAACTGTACTCTGGACGTGCCGTTTCAGGAAATCGTCAGCCGTCCGGCCGATCCGTGGGACTTTATCGGCCGCTGCGGCATCGCCATCACCAACGCGGAAGAGGTTATCGTCAAAAACTGCTGGATCAAGGGCGGCGAAGGCGTCGGGGCTATTGATTTTGAGCCGGACGACGCCAACGAGGTTGTGAAAAAGGTCGTCATCTCCAATAATGTGTTTGAGGGATACGGCCATCAGGGCGCCAATGCCGTAACCACGGGAACCGCCATACTCATGGGCTCCTACGGCATTCCGATCCAGGACGTGCTCATCGAGGGCAACTTTATCTTTAAATACTACCGTTCCGGCATCAGCTTTCACCGTGGCGGGACGCTCATGGGCGATGACGTGGTCACCCAACTCACCGCCAAGAACAATTTTATATTCGACAACGGCTCCAGCGGGATATCTTTTACCGCCACCAACAACGCCATTGTCGAGGGCAATACCATATACAGAAACGGCTCGGCCGGTATTTTTATCGGATCGGACTGTTTTGATATCAGCGTGATCAACAATTCCGTCTTTGAAAATGATTACACCGGCGTATGGCTGGACAACGGCGCCCAGGCCACCTCCAACAGTTTTATCGTTTCCAAAAACCGCATATTCAACAACGGCCGCACCGCCGGCGACGGTATCCGAATGACGCGGGTGAAAAAAGCCATCGTCGAGGGCAATCTGATCTACGACAGCCAGGGCGACCAAGCGACCCAGGGCTATGCGATCAACGCCTCGGAGGTCATCAAAATGCGCGTGGCCGGCAACTTGGAATACGGCCACAAATACTATCAGGTTTACTTTGACGCCCAGAGCAACACCTTTACAACCGGAAATCATATGATCGGCGTCGAGCTCAAGGGCACCATCCAGGTCGACGTCTCCAATTCCGACAGCATGTATTTAAAAATTGCCATGGGTCCGGCCAGGATCAATGCGGACCAGTATCTGGGTTATGTACTGTACAATAAAAACCGCTACGCCGACGGCGGTCCCGGGACCACCGACCAGTTTTACGTCATCCGCTCCAATACGAACAACAGTGCCGACAGCTTAAAAGTGTATATCGAAACCCACATTCTGCCGTCCGACTGGGATCAGGGAGATTCGGTTTTTGTGGTGAGCAGCGGTGCGATCAATAACGTCGTCCAGGACGCAGGTGCGGGTTTTGTCTATCTCTCCGATTTTATGGGCTATATTCAGGACGACAGCCTTCTCGTCGAACTGGAAACCGGACGCACCGCCCGGGCGAACGGCGCGGTGAATCCGCCGTTTGCCTTTGCCAACTGTGATTTTACCGACGGTTTTCAGCATTTTTTTAAAACCACGGCGATCAACACCAAACCTTTACCGGCCTTTCCGTTTCAGGTCAAAGGTCCGGCCGACGGCTGGGCTACGGCCATTGACGGCGAGACCATTATCACCAGCACCTACAATATCCGCAACAAGATCACCTACGACAAGATCGCCGGTTCCCACGATATTATCGGGGATGCCATGGTGTTCGTCAAGGTCTATGACAATGCCGATGCCAACTTGTTAAGAGTTGCTGATTTCCGGCGCACGGTTAATGATGTACCTTATACGGAATTCCAGGGACCGGCCGTGTTAAAATCTTATACCCAGACTCAGCTTGACGATATGAAGGCCGCTGGCGGACTGGTGGCGGGAATGCTGGCCATCAACTCGACCATCGGTCAGCCGGTGTTTTACACTGGTGTCGACTGGGTATCCCTGGCCCCGGGCGGTACCGGCAGCGTTTCCTGGACCAATTTGAGCTCAACGTTACAGGATACGATTCTGGACCATCCCCGGGTGATCAATGTAACCAATTACGGTGCGACCGATGACAGCAGCGACTCCTGGACGGCGGTAGAGACGCTGTTGACAAATGCCGAGGATGGGGATATTTATTATTTTCCAAAAAATATTGATGGAGTTTATTATTTTTCTAAATGTTTAATGCAAACTGGCGGCCTGGATTTAACTTTTAAATTCGATCCAAATGTACGAGTTTATGCTCCAGATACTTTAATGTTTATGGATGGAACAGAAGGATCTTCAACTACCCTGAAATCTACAGCAGTAAAGGGAATGGAATATTTTCTTGTAAACAATTCATCCGGATTTGACAAAGGAAATCTTGTCGCTCTTGCCAGTAACGGAGTATGGTATAACCATGCTACGTGGTTAAAGGGTGAAATGATCGTCATTCGGCGTGTACATGGTGATACCATATGGATTGAAGGCAATCTTGCTGATACTTATGTTATTCCAACAGAAAGTGTAAATGTTGTTAAATATAATCATTGTTCGATAAAAATTGATGGATTAGATTTGCGTTATCATGAAGATGATGAAGACGTTATTGCTATTCGAATACGTAAAGGATTAAATTGTCAATTTAAAAATGTTAAAATTCAGAATGCAGGAACAAATGCCCTGGAATTAAAAAGATGTTATAATACCTTAATTGAAAATCCAATTATACGTGCTTGTAATAAAACCGGTCAGGGGGCAGCGGTTGCTATTTTAGATTGTTATCATACTACGATTCGAGATGGTTATTTTTTTGAATGTCGTGAACCAATTGCGTTTTCTGCTTCAAATAGCAGTTTTCCATCAAGATATGGATTAGTTGATGGCGGTCATTTTATGGGGGGTGGAGTAATCCGGCCGGATAGCACTTCTGATTGGGGAAATACCAAAGCGATCGACAGTCATGAAGCAGCCGAGTACATTACGGTCCGCAATGCTAAGATAAGGGGATATGGATACGGCTGTTATATGCGCGGAAATTTTTGTACGATGGAAGGAAACGATCTTTCCGGTCATATGTATTGTGCTTATTGGCAAGCATACGGCGGTGGAGCAACTGTCGTTGGAAATACATATACATCCGGCTTGATTGGTCGTCCACATGTGGCCAGTCCCGTTGATGAAAGAAACTATCAAATGACTTGTTTTTTTGGACTTGGGGATTATGCAAAAGTTGATTCAGCATCATATTATAAAGTTTCTGATAATGTGGTTATTGGATTAACAACTGATTTTGCAGCAATTCGTAAAAATGCTAAAAATTTGGAATTTAGTAATAATTATATCAGATTTAATCCTGTTTCCGGTCCAGTATATTATTTATACGGTCCGGCCGGAGCGGTCACTCTGGACAACTGCACAATAAAAGGGGAGGTTCTAGAATTGCTTTCTACCGGATCATTGACCGTTCTGCATGGAAATATTACA
>JAFGEC010000367.1 GCA_016931775.1 Candidatus Zhuqueibacterota bacterium
CTCTTGAGGATCAAGTGTAAAATTGGCCAAAAGAAGACGACGACGCCCTTGGTGCGTGAGCATCAAGCCTTCCACAAGCAAAGGCTGCGAACTGATCATCGGGATGACATACCCTCCATCAAACGCCGATAACCATTTGAAAATTTGCCAGATAGGAAATACCTGATTCCGCTTTGCGGGAAATTTGTCCGGCAAAGGAGAGTCCTGATCTCCCTGCAAAAGGCCCCGCCATCCGACCGTCTCAAAGAACGTGATAAAATCCGTGCCTGATTCGGCCAGATATTTAAGACTGCCCAGGGTCCAGGCGGCTCCATAAAGCGATAGTTGTCTTGTATCGACCTTAAACGGCAGGTCTTCCGGGGACGATTGGGGCACCGTTCCGGTGGCATCGGGATGAAACCGCATCTTAAAAGTGACGGGGGAGACGTGAATTGCTTTGCCGCGGGCCAGATATCTCGCGCTTTCGATAATATATCTAAACGTCTCCAGCGTTTCGGTCAGGGACAGCTGGTCAAAAGCATGCACCTGGGGATTCACGGAAAAGGTGACATAATCGATCAAATCCATGGCCGGGGGCTGCCGGTTCAACTCCGTGAAATAACAATCGGTCCCGGCACCGACTGGGATACCGACGAATGTCGCCCGCAGTAAGGGCATCACCTGTTCAAGCAAAGCCGTATCAGTGGATTTATGTTCTGTGTTAAAAACGGAAATACAGGCCATTTCCCCCATGCATTCTTTAAGCAGTTTGATGCATTCCGGGAGTGCTGATAACGAGCCGGTATTAAGAAACAGCGCGGCTTCGATTTTTAAATCCAATTTTTGGGCGTTGCTACATTCCCTTAAAACACCTGACTGCCAGTCCTTACGGGATAAATTTATATTGGTCCTGTAGTGATTCAGTTTCAATTCCCCGAGCAGGGCAGCACTCTCCGTATCCAGCTCTATTTTCAAGTAAGATTCGCCGATACCGATTTTGGGAAGTTTTAATTTTTTCCCTGACACTTTAAAATATAAATCCCGCGGCCCATTATTCGGAACGGGACCAAAAAATAAAAGCTCGACGGCTTGTTCGATGACCTGGCCTTTTGTTATCGTGGCCGGAAAAGGCAGAGCGAGCGGCGTACAGTAGGTTTTATAGGATGCGTCCAGCCAGTTCCTCTGATCTTCCATCTCAAAGACATCACCCGTAAAGGAAATTTCAGCTTCAATTCCTTCCGCCGGGAACCAGCGCATGGACGCGATATCCTGAAACGGCTGGTGCGGGCTGATGGTTTGAGGGAATTTTCCAGTGGTTTTCCGGCCGTCGGGAAAAAGGATACGGCAGGTTTTTCCCGCACACTCTTTGATCGGATGGAGCACACAAAAGCCGATGCGGTTTTTCAGAAAGGACGACAGGGCGGCGCCTCGCATAGTGAACCGGATACCTTTGCGTGATCCGGTGATGCGATAGGCTGCTTTGAAAAAAATCGGGGACTGTTTATATTCGGCTGTAAATTTGATCTCGAACGAATCCTCATGAATATCCATTTCCTCGTCATAAATCACGGGTACCACCGTTCCCCAGTTCCGGTCACGGACAGCGGAGTAAATACGGCGAATGATTTCCGTATCGCCGGCTTTGATATAGCGAATACTGCCGGTTTCATACAGTAAAGATAATCCGCCGGCAAAACACCGGACGGGTTTTTCCGGCAAGACGGGCTTTCCTGTGAGCTGAAGTGCGCGGTTTTTGTGCATTTATGTTGTGATATCCTGAATTTGAACTTTAATATCCTCCGGTTCGAAAACCCGGCGCCATGTCTCTTTTAAAAGAAGGGGTTTGGCTCTTGTTATGGCTTTGTTGGCTGCATCGGAAAACACGGCACCGGGCAGTTCCTGATAGATGACCGCCAGCTGGATATTGAGATGACCCAGAAGGAACGCCCTGGCGGCTTCGGCGGGAACGCCTTTTTTTATCACGATATCCAGGCCCTCTTTCACCGCCACCTGAAGAGTGGAACAGAGAGTCTCAACCAGTGCCGGTTCAAGTAGTCCCATTTGTTCGGCCGTAATCCGGAACGCCTTGTATACCGGGGCGTACATAATTTTGGCCAGATGTTCGCCTTTTGGATATTCGGATTCCGGGCCTTTATACAACGCGCAGACCACGGCCTGTTTGGCCAGATTGCCGCCGAAAAAATCACGCTGCGCTGCTTCCGTCGGTTCCCAGTTAAACACACTGGGATGAGAAGGATGGGCAATAAAATAGCTGAGGTTTTCGCGAAAAAAAAGCTGCCCGGCCAACGCACAGGCCGGATCCAGTGTGTAAACCATGGCGCCCGCCTTCATTTTTGGAACAATCTGTTTCGAGACTTTGCCCAAAATAACGTCAGGAACCGCCAGGATGACAATATCTGCGGGAGGAACGACCGTGTCTTCATTGGACGTATGAAGATCCATCTGTTCCAGCCTTTTGATTCCATCAGAATTCACTTCCAGATACGATACGTCATATTCAGAGTTCCTGAGATTTCGGGTCAGCCGCATGCCCATTTTCCCACCGGCACCCACAAGAACGACTTTCTGCATGTGAAATCTCCTAGTTTAATAACAGCAACCAGTCACTGCCCCGGCCGAAAGAATGCGGCTTGAAGGTCTGCTCGCCATTTGTTTCAAATTTGCCGATGATGATCTTTTCACCATCGCGGGGATTGAACCAGACTGCAGTGACAAAATCGGGCAGGAGCTGTGACAGATCGATTTTCAGGTCGGAACCGTCGGCGGTATAAGCCAGCAGGAATTGCTTGTCTTCAGAAACTGCGATAATTTGAAAAGCGGCCGGTTCCTGATTGAGTATGGAATAGTGCCCGGTTGTTATCTTTTCCCAGGCGAGACTTTCCATAAAACGGCGCATGTATCCCATCTGATAGGCGCCGGGATAGTCCAGTGCACGCTGCCATTTGGTACGGGCGAAGGAAATCGGATTTTGCTCCGGTTCCCACATCTGCCAAATATTGTGATTACCGTAAGTGTGCCCGCAGGCACCGGTAAGCAGGCTGATATATGCCGCATACCGGCAGTCAAAATCATCAAACCAGCCCCGTTCGTTTTCCCGCAGCCAGTTTACCGGGTGGTCTTCGTAATTGGGTTCTCCGTTGATAACCGGCCGCATAGGGGTCAATACCAATGATTCCTTATTATAGGAGATGAGATAGTCGGGTTCAAGCCGTTTATGGTGGCCGGATTGGTAAAAATCAAAATCCAGCCATTCTGCATTTTGAAAGTATGTGGTTGCCCGGTTGCCGCCGGTGGGATGGTAGGTAATCAGATTCTTATTATCAAACCGCCGGATACCTTTGGCCATGGCGTGAATAATCTGAATGTCTTCTTCATCATCGGGCCACCGGTCCCCGCCCAAAATCCAGATAACCGGTTTGTCAAAATAGCGTTGACTCAAATACGCGCAAAAGATTTCCGCGTTTTCCGGGGTAAAAATCTCAGGCCCCACACCCCATTGCTTGTTATACTTGTCCCCCCAGGTCGGCAGCATGCCGATGACCAGTCCCATATCCGCAGCTGTATTCACAATGTAATCCACATGCTGAAAATAAGCTTCATTGGGTTTCTCGGGATTATTGTCAATGAGGGGCCGGTCGCCGTAGGCATTGCCTTCGTTCAAACCGTCGAGTTCGGCCAGGACCACGGCCTGAATGACATTGAATCCTTTATCTGCGCGGTTCCGGAGGTAAAGCCGGGATTCCTGCCGGTTCAGACGGTGGAACAGCTCCCACGCCGTGTCGCCCAGCCAGAAAAAGGGATTCCCGTCTTTGTCAACGAGATAACGATTGTTGTTAGAGACCGAGATACCCGAACTTTGAGGGTACAATGTTATGGGCAATATAAGGATAAATAACATAAACAGGTTTTTCATTTATTTTTCTCCTGATGGTTAAGAGTCAAAAGATTCCATTTTGATGACCGCTCCGTTTTCGGCCGAACGGTAGGCGGCCCAGACCAGCTTTACGGTCTCAAAGTTATCCGAACCGGTCGTCTCTGCCTTACCCTTACCTAAAATATCCTGTAAAATATTATGATTGCAGGCGATAATACTGGGTGGTTCGGGGATCAGGCGGTCGGTCTGCCAGGGATATTTAGGCATGCTCACGAACTCTCCGGTTGTGCCCTCACTCGTGCTCGTACTGATATAAAAATCCGGATCGAGACGAATGCTGCCCTTGTCACCTTCGATAAGCAGCAATGTTTGTGGAAACACCTCTTTTTCCAGTAGAGAACTGAACGATATTTCCTGAACACAGATCACGCCGTTTTTCATTTTCAATAGACTTGTGGCGACGTCTTCACCCTGAATGGTGGGATTCACCGTTTGAGTCTCACAATAAATCGATTCCGCCTCTCCGAATAAAAATCGAAGCACATCGAACTGGTGAGACCCCTGATCCGTCAGTGCGAAATGATCGAGTTCAGCCAGAAAAGGCTGGGTTTCAAAAACCGGAAACGCGGTGTTGAATCCTGTTTTACAGCGAAACGGTTTTCCAATGGCACCGGAATCCAGGATGGCTTTCACGCGGCGGAACTGCGGCTGCCACCGGTAATTTTCATGTACATAATATTTCACACCGGCTTCGCGTGTGACTTTTTTCATCCGCTTTGCCGCCTCAAAACTGTCGGCCATCGGTTTCTGACAGATAACATCTTTGCCATAGCAGGCAGCCAGCGCCGTAAATTCCTCATGAGTTTCCACATTGGTGATAATGTCGACGATATCGATATCTTCGTTCTTTAGCAGATCTTCCGCGTTATCATAGGCTTTGGGGATATTGAACTTTTCGGCGATGGCCTCGGCTTTGGCCAGGGTGCGGTTATACACCGCCGGAATCTCCACACCCTCCAGTTCCAACCAGCCGCCGATCTGAAATTGTGACCAGAAACCGCAACCGAATATGCCGATTTTTTTATTTTTCATGGATTGTCCCTTCCTGTGCTGATGATAAAATTTTTTTCAGATTCTGAATGCTCTTTCGTGCCCACTGATCTTCTTTTACAATGGTTGAATCCGTATTTTTTTCCGGCGGCACCCACTGTTCCAGAATGGCGCTGGTGCATTTTTTGTTGATTTTAGATAACATCCACACCAGAGGCAGCATACCCTCCCCGACCGGTCTGCCTTCAATTTGAAATCCCATTTTATGATCCATCCGGCGGACGATAAATTCCTTTACATGAAAATTATAGGTGAAAGGCCCCAGGGTTTCCGTTACGACTTCCACACCCTCGCCGGCACCCATGGAATTCACCGAATCGAGACAGATACCGATCCACTCCGTATCGACCGGTTCCAGCATCTGTAGGAATTCCCGCGCTTTGAACCGGTCGTGGTTTTCAATGGCCAGCCGGATTTTTCTGGTTTTGCATTCCGGCTCTATTGTTTGCAGAATTTGAACGATCCCGGGCCTTCCGGGTTCAAAACCCGCCGCATCAATAACCACCCGAAGGATGGGTGATTCAAACCGGGCTGCGATATCCAGATATTTTTTTATATTGTCAATTAAAAGCCCCCGTGTCCCAACTTCAATGACGATACCGGATTTATCCGCTTTGGCTTTTAATTGTTGTTGTTCCCGGGAAGACAGTTTGTCCATGGGCAAATTGTCCGCAATCTGCACGCAGTTCACGTCGAGTTCGACCGCTTTTTCGACAAGTTGAAAAACGTTCATGGGATTTTTTACTTTGTATCCCGGAACGCCGATAGCCCAGGTATACGCGTAAGAACTGATTCCAGGACGCATCTTTTGTCCCTTTACACGTTGGACATGGTAATAACAAACAACCCGATGAGGTACAAAGTGAACATGATCGTCAGAATCCGGTTTGTACCGCGGGGAGCTCCTTTAAATTCCTTCCAGATAAACACACCCCAGAGAAAAGCAGCGACCGGCGCCGCGTTGCTCAATCCGTAAGCGATGGCCGGACTGGCGGCGCCGACCGCCATAAAACTGAAAATCATGCCCAAACACCAGATCATGCCGCCGAGAACACCGGTCATGTGATTGCGCCAGTGACCCGAAAAATAGTCCTTCATGGTCATGGGAGGGCCTTCCACCGGTTTCCTCATAAAATAATAGTTCATGGGGATGGTGCCTATGATGGTCCCCAACGATAGAAATACGATGGCTGTATACGGTGTAAAATGGCCTGTCCCGCCTTCGACGAGTACTCCATCCAATGATCTGACGAGTACCCCGTAATAAAAAGCGATGAACAGACCTCCAAATACTGAAAGCAAAATGCCTTTCAGCGACGGTTTTTTTTGTTTTTTGGATAATTGATCATACGACTTACCGCTCAGGAAGATGGCGACAATGATGATCGCCACACCGGACCACAATAAGACGGGTTTGTTGGACGGCGTGTTGCCGGAGATCAGGACGACGATATAGTTGATGAGAATGCCGAGAATCCAGGCAATACCGCCGCCAATGGGAAAGGCCACAGACATACCGGCCACAGCAATGGCCGCAACCAGAAGCAGATTACCCGTATTCCACAGCAGTCCGCCCAGAACGGCGTTGAAAATACTTGTTGTATCAGCCTGCTGCAGATTCCGGATAAAAGGTTGCCCGGCTGAACCCAGGCTGCCCACAGTAAAAGCCGCAATCAAAGACATCAGAATAATGCCGATGATCATATCCCAGTAGTACAATTGAAACCGCCAGGCTTTGGAAGCCAGTTTCTGTGTGTTGGGCCAGGATCCCCAGCAGATCATGGCAAGCCCGCAGAAAATGATGGCCAGCGTATAATCCTGTATCAGGACCATAATTGCCTCCTTGAAATCATAGGACGATGACTATATAAGAATCACAGTTCTAAAATAAGGAAAACACTGTGTAAGAAGCTATAACTGAATTGTCAAATAATTGTACTATATTGACATGTAAGATTGTTCTTTCTTGAATCCGCCGGAGATCATTTGCCCTTTTTTTAAATTTCATTGCACGGATGTTTTTGAACAGGACTGCCGGAATTGGTTCGGACTAAGCCGTGTCAGGCGCTGAAAGATACGGTCGAAATAACTCTGGCTGTTAAATCCGGTCTGAAACGAAATCTCTGTAATTGTATGATCCGTATGCATTAGCAGTTCTTTGGATTTATCGATGCGGTACCGTAAAAGATAGTGAACCGGTGTGAGGCCCGTGACCTGTTTAAAATAACGGCAGAAATAGGATTTGCTCATACATGCAATTTTTGCCAGATGTTCGACATGGATAGGATTTTTATATTCCGCATGAATAAAATTGAACACTTTTTCCAGACGTTTGATCTTTGTTATCGGTGCGGTATGGTTCAGGGAGGTGTCTTCCTGAATATTCAGTTTTTTTAACAGGGTGACCAGTAAGTCACACAGACGGTTCTTCAGGACAAGCTGATGAAAATTCCGTGCGGCGTTTAGTTCGTGGTGCATCCCCAATATCAGGTTCCATACCGGGCGATCGATATCCTTTTCCTGAATAACCGGCGGGATTCGGGTTTTGTGATGGTGAAAGGGCAGCAGATAATTGTATTCAAAAACAAAGGCGCCTGGATGAACAATCAATTCCGGCATAAAATAAAGGCTGACCGTTTTAACTGCTTCTCCCGGATCCGCCTCCGCATTATGCATTTGTCCGGCTTGTACCAGAGCGATTGATCCCGGCCGTACAGGCAGATCCATATCCGCCAAATGATAGATACCCTTCCCCGAATAAAAATAACTGATTTCATAAAAATCATGATAATTGGGTATAACCGGATGAGCGGGAGTAAACTGATAGAACTTGATCATCATTGGGAAATCCCGGGGCAACATGAGGGTGTACTTGCTCTCCGCTGTGAAAAGCATTTCCTCGCTGGTGGTCCAGTGGATAGACGAGTCGGGTGAATTAAACTTTGAGTTATTTGTCATTTTCGCAACGTTATCTTTTAAAAGTCCGATAACTCGCAACCGGCGGCATTGAGTGATTGTTCAATTTTCATATCGATCCACGTCGTAAATTTTCGAGATCAAATTATTGGATTTTAACCTTGCAATAAAAAGGGAACCGGTTTTTGTTTTAATATTTATTTAAAAATACAACAATATTTAAATAAAAAAAACAATGAAATTCAATTTATAATCCTACAGGTTCCGCCCTCGCTTCGCTCGATCGGAATGCGGCGCTAAGCGCCGCATTATCCTCAAAAATTTTGTTTTATAATGACAAATGAAATTTTTGATCTATTCATTTGAATGTTCCAGTCGTTGAGGATGACGAAAGACATTACATTATGGGCGTGTGCGCCTCTTACTTAATGATTTATTCGAACATTTTGTAACAGCCTGGAAATGAAGAGCTTTTCCACTTGTAACTGAATTTACCGCGCGTCACGTGCGGTTTTTCCTTGACAATTCCCGGGTTCCGGTATATATTATTTTATATATACAAAAGGAGAAAAAAAGTGTTGCATTTAAAAATGAAAACCACATTTGGGGCCGTGTTTCTGCTGTTTATCCTGTTTATGAGTTCCTGCCGTAACAGCTCCATCGGCCGTGTCATCGATATGAAACCCCATTGGAACGATCAAATTCCGCTGGAGAATCCCCATAAAGGCTGGTATCACCACTTCCCGGACAATCACATCAATAAATATGTCATTGCCGATGACTCGGATCTGACCGGATTCCCCGGCATGGATCATCTGTATATCCGGCTGGCCTGGGCATATCTGGAGCCGCAGGAGGGACGGTTTGATTGGGAGCTGATCGATCAATATATCGATAAGTGGGTGGGCATGGGACTGGGTATCGCTTTCCGTATCAGCTGCCGGGAAACCAGCACCGACCGCATCGAGCAACAGTTTGCCACGCCCAGGTGGGTTTTGGAAGCGGGTGCAGAGGGTGGCTACTACCGAAGCGGGGAACAGACAGGGCCGGATGGACCGTGGGAGCCGGTTTTTGACGATCCGGTTTTCCTGGCAAAGCTGGAAAATTTTCTTCAAGCTTTTGGTGCCCGTTATGACGGCAAATCCTGGCTGCGGTACGTGGATGTGGGCAGTATCGGCGACTGGGGTGAAGGGCATACCCATTTCGGCAGCAGGGCATTATATAATTTTGAGCAGCGCAAGAAACACGTGGATCTTTACCTGAAATACTTTAAAAAGACTCAAATCGTGGTGACCGACGACTTTGTTTACAATATAAAAGATCCTGAAGAGCGCCGGCGAATGCATGAGTATATCGTGGATAAGGGAATCAGCTACCGGGACGACAGTATTCTGGTCGACTATTACGTGGGCGCTTATCCTGCTACATACACGGTCCGCAGTCCGGAATATTTTGAGGCGGTTTGGCGGCGAAAACCCACGGTATTCGAACTGGAGCATTACGGGACGGTCAAACGCCAGGGGAACTGGCTGGGTGAGCCGGGCGGATCGCTTGCGGAACACGGTAACGACCGGTCCGGCGCTGATTTTTTCCGCGGCGCATTACGGCTTTTGCACGCCACTTATATCGGCTACCACGGTTATGCTCATGAATGGTTGGCGGATAATCCGCAGCTCACCGTGGAGTTGCTGAACCGGTGCGGATACTGGTACTTTTTGCACAGTGTAGAACTGCCGGAGACCTGGAAAGCTGGCAAGGAGCACATCGTGAAAGCAAAATGGGAAAACCGCGGTGTGGCTCCGGCATACTACGGCTATGAGTTTATGCTGCGTTTTGAGGGCCCTGTTGCCGGTACAGTGAGTGTACCCTCGGGCAATCAAAATTGGCTGCCGGATGATGCAGGAAAAATCTATGATGAAATTTACCGGATAACGGTGCCGGAAGAGCTGGAGCCGGGAGAGTATATCCTCAAGTTCAAGCTGTTTTCACCTGAGACGAAACGGGATGTGTTTCCGGCGCTGGATCCGGGGATTAAGGATGAGGAGAATTATTGTAAAATCGGCGAGGTTACGGTGGTGCGGTAATTAGTGCCTGAACGAAAACTCTGCTTTGAACGTGCGACGCATTTATAACATTGTTTTTGTTATATAAAGATAATAGTTATAAGAAATGCGTCGCACGTTTGCTGTACTTTTCGTTCAAGCACTAATTATGTGGGCGATTAGTATTTTGTTTTGAGACTGGTGCTGTTTATTTC
>JAFGEC010000368.1 GCA_016931775.1 Candidatus Zhuqueibacterota bacterium
CACGTACAGGATCCGCCCAGACCGGTTCAATTTCCACAGCCCATTAAAAAAGGAATTGTGGTGGAAAATCTGTCGTTCTCCTATCCCGGAACCTCCAAAACGGTGATCGATCGTATCAGCTTTTCACTCAAACCGGGTGAGCATATTGCGCTGGTCGGTGAAAACGGTGCCGGCAAAACCACACTGATCAAACTGCTGTGCCGGCTGTACGATCCGACGTTTGGCCGCATTTTACTCGATGGCAGAAATCTGGCTGACTACCAGGTGCGGGATGTGCAGGATCATTTCGGCATCGTATTTCAGGATTATATGAAATACTTTCTGTCCGCCCGGGACAATATCGGATTCGGCGATGTAACCCGGTACAATTCGGACGATCGGATTTACCGGGCAGCCAGGCAAGCCGGCGCGGAAAAGTTTATTGAAGCCCTGCCGGACCGCTATGATACGATGCTGGGCAAGATGTTTGAAAACGGTGAGGAATTGAGTATCGGACAGTGGCAAAAGATCGCTTTGGCTCGATCTTTTTTACGCAATGCACCGATTGTGGTGCTGGATGAACCGACCAGCTCTCTGGATGCCAAGGCAGAGTACCGGGTCTATGAACATTTTAAGCAGCTGACTGCGGACAAGATGGCGATTTTTATCAGCCACCGCCTGGCCACGGCGCGTATCGCTCATCGTATTCTGGTGCTGGAGAACGGTAACCTGGTGGAAGAAGGTACACATGAAAATTTAATGGCTCGAAACGGCATCTATAAACGGCTGTTCGAGCTGCAGGCGCATAACTATCGCTGAGTTTTTACTTGTTTTTATGAAGAATTTAACCGTTTTTATTTTATTTTCAGTCATCATTTTAATTTTATCCTTTATTCCCGATTTTTCAGCAGATCGAGAAAAGATGTGGACGGTTTCAGCGTCCGGAATAGAAAAACATCTAAGCGCTTATGCTGTATGGTTTATACTGGGAGTGCGCGTTTTCCCTGATAAATTGTGGCGGGTGTTTTATGGCGGCATATTATTCGGATCGGCGATCGAGATTCTGCAGTGGCCGCTTGCGTGGCGGACGTTTAATATGGTGGATGTGGCCGGCAATGTGGCCGGTCTGTTGTTGGGCGTTATTTTTATTGCAAGTCTAAAGATGGCAGGTTTTTGGCAAAGCGGTCGGTATATTAAATAGAATTTGTGAGGTGGTTGTTTGGCACGGCATTTTAGAAAATTTGTTTTGTTGGATATACTGTCCCTGAACCTGGTTTTTTTTATTCTGTTTTTTATTAAAAAACAGACAGTTGTATTGACATTTCCGTACAGTCATCTGTTTTTTATCGTCAATGCCTCCTGGTTCATCGAGTTCATCGTGGTCAACAAGTATGTCCGAATGGATACGCCCTTTTTGATCGACCGCTTTTACCATCTTTTCAAGTCCAGTATGTACGTGTTGACACTGACAACGCTGCTGATCGTGTCTTTTCATCTGCATGGGTATTCCAGGCTTTTTGTGCTGCGGTTGTTTCTGGCCCACTTTTTTATTCTCCTGGGGGTTCATACACGGTATTACCGGCTTGTCGATGCCAAACATATTTTCCATCCCTTAAAATCTCATTTACTTGATAATTTTGACTGGCGTAAATTTTTACAGGACGTTTTTATTGTACCGTCGTCTTTTCTCGCCGTACGGTGGTTTAAAAACGACGGGTTACAAATCGATCCTGAATGCCAGCAACTGTTGGTGCTGTATACCGGCCTGTGGATGGCATTTGCCTTCTGGACGGCTAAATTCAGCAAAGAAAAGGCGAAAAATATCTATTTTGAGCTGGGACTGGAATTCCGGGTTTTGGCTTATCTTGCCGTCAGTATTGCCTTTCTCATATTTATATTGGGGGTACAGGAATTTTCCAGAGTCGAGATGTTCGGACCGGTTTTTTTTATATTTGTACTAAAATCCGTTTTGATCATTATGAAATACTATTATCTCAAAAAATTTCCCCATCAAGAAGACGTTGAGGCGGTTTTTGATATCCAATCTCAGTTAAGACAGGAAGAACTGCTGATCCCGGAGCGCAAATTTTCGCGGGCCACACTGTCGGTCGGGAAATACCTGGAAACCAAATACCTCAAAGACATGCCGGAGATGTACGGTTTTCTCGATTCTTTTTTACCTCTGCAGGATATCGAAGAAAATGAGTCGGTCATTCTTGATACTCGAAATTTGTATAATATTAATATCCAAAAGGATCTGAGTGCCCGGCTGTTCATCAATCTTCACAAGGTGAACGATGTCGGTCCGGTCAACAAATATATTTTGACGGTACACCGCAAACTGGTGGCCGGGGGATATTTTGTCGGCTGTAAATCAACCATGAGTTCCTACCGCACACGGTTTTATAAAAAATATCCGAGGTATCTAGCCAATCCGTTATATGTATTGGATTTTTTGATTCACCGGGTGTGGCCCAAAATCCGTGGGGTGAATGCGGTTTATTATTTTGTGTTCAAAGATCGAAGCAAGATCATTTCGCGGGCGGAATTGTTCGGGCGGCTGACTTTTTGCGGATTTAACGTGAAACAATCGACCTATATCGGCGGCAGTTTGTATTTCATCGCCCAAAAAGTCAAGCCCCCATCGTTCGATACCAATCCCAGCTACGGACCGGTCATCAAATTAAAACGTATCGGTTTGAACGGAAAAGCCTTCGATTTGTACAAGTTCCGCACCATGCATCCCTATTCGGAATATATTCAGGATTATGTTTATGAACGGAACAAACTGGATCAATTCGGAAAGATCAAGGATGATTTCCGGCTGACGGGATGGGGTAAGGTCATGCGGAAATACTGGCTGGACGAATTGCCCCAGGTTTATAATTTCCTGCGCGGTGATATCAGTCTGGTCGGCGTGCGTGCGCTGAGCCGGCATTTTTTCCAGTTGTATCCCAAGGACGTACAAAAACTCCGCACCCGTCTCAAACCCGGCATTTTACCGCCGTTCTATGCGGATCTGCCAGAGTCTTTTGATGAAATCGTGGAAAGTGAGCGGAAATATCTGCAAAGGAAGCTGAAAAAACCGCTTTCGACGGATTTTGTGTATTTTTTCCGGATATTGAAGAATATCGTCGTAAAAAGGGCGAGAAGTCATTAAAAGGTCAATTGTTTTATGGTGGGCTTTGTGTTTATAATATATAATTTAATTTTTCAAGCCACTACCAGTAGCTCGTCTTCTTTATTAGCCACGGATTGACACGGATTGAACACAGATTATAAATTAACAAATTTTTATCTGTCTCGATAAAAGTCGAGTATTGTTATTTTTCTCTTATTAAGGAATTGTGCACTTTAGCCTTATACGGTCAACTAAAATTAGTTGTCGTCTATCCGTGTCAAATCTATGGCTTAATTGTTAATGACCGCCGATTTTCATGAGGTATGGCACAAAATTGTAATATCTCAGTTATGGGTGGAAGGTGCGACGCACCGGCTCTCGACATCTGTCAAAATTTTAAAATTACATATATTTGGCAA
>JAFGEC010000369.1 GCA_016931775.1 Candidatus Zhuqueibacterota bacterium
CAGGAAAGCGCACCCTCCAACAAGATCAAAGCGGCACCATTGGATGCCACGGCTCCGTTTCCGCCGCGGGAGGTCAAGGCGGTAGAAGAGGAAAATTTAATTTCGATTGTCTGGGACGTGAATATGGAACCGGATTTGGACCATTATGATATTTTCCGGGCAACGGGTATGAACCTCGAATATACCAAACTTAATAAAAAACCCATTCCCGCCGATGCACCCCGGTGGTCTGATGAGAATGTTATGTCCGGACCCACCTACTATTACAAGGTTAAAGCATATGACAAAAGCGGTAATGAATCGGCATTTTCCGCACCGGCATTCGGTAAACCGGTTGATAAAACTCCTCCGGGAAAGCCGAAAAATCTGACATTCAAACTGGAAAATCACGAAATCGTACTGCAGTGGAAACCGCCACAGGATCCGGATCTCCGTGGGTACTATATCTATCGCGCCGGTCCGTATGCAAAATTGATGCGCATCGTCGGCCGGCCGGTGGGTAAAGACACACTTTTTTATACCGACGCCGGCATGACGGGACGCGGTTTGTGGCCCGGCCAGACGTATGAATACGCCGTGGCAAGTGTGGATTGGGCGGAAAACATCGGTGAGAAAGCGGTGATCAAGGTTACAGTGCCTGACGACGAAGCGCCGCAAAAACCCACGGCCATGTGGGCACGTACAACCATGGAAGGAGAAGTCAGAGTCTCGTGGCAGCCCAGTCTGTCGCTGGATATTGCCGGTTACAGGATTTTCCGCGGCCCCGCAGGAGAATCCGCAGCCCTAAAACCCATAACTACGGTTCCGGATTCGGTCAGGAAATATAATGACAAAAATGTAGAGAAGGGTGTACGTTATGCTTACCAGGTCGCAGCGGTGGACGCTGCAGGCAATGAGAGCGAAAAAACCGACTCGGTCGAGGTCACGCCCCAGGATGCCGTGGCACCCCCGGAACCTGAGAATGTAAAGGCCGTGGTCAGAGACGGCAAGGTGGTTTTAACGTGGACAGCCGTCGATGCCGCGGACCTGAAGGGGTACAACATTTATAAAAGCGACCAACCTTCAGGCCAGTATAAAAGAATCAACAGCGCCGCTGTCGATAAAACCCAATTTGTGGATAATAACGGTCAAGCCGGTGCTTATTACAGGGTCACTTCAGAGGACACATCAGGTAAAGAGCGTAAAAATGTACGCGCAGTAAAGGCAGAGGGCGAGAGTTGAAAATGGATGAGGAGAAGAAACCATTTTTGTTTATCCGCAGCGCAGGAGATATAAAAAAATTAAAAATACATTCAACCTCAAACGACATATAGACAGCTTCAGCAAAAGGAAAGACAATAAATGATTTTCTCCAGGAACATACTCACAATCCTAGTGACACTCCAAATGTTATCCTGCCTCACCGCGGCACAGGACGACCTTACTTTGGGCTTTCTGGCGCTGCAAAACCGTCAGTATAAGGATGCACAAAACCATTTTGAAAAAGTCCTGCAAACGAATCCCGGCTACCTGGATGCCGGGTTAGGGCTTGCTCAGGCATTTATAGGACAGAATGACTTTGAAAATGCTGAAAAAATTTTACAGGATTTTGAGAATACTTGGCCGGATAATCCCCGTATCAAGCTGGGATTGGGTCAGGTGCTTCTGGCCCGAGGCAGTTATGCAAAGGCGGTTGAAAAATTTGAATACGCCCGTCAACGCCTGAAAAAAAACAAGACAATCGACGCATCGTTGGCGTTGGCATATTACAATCTCGGTGTTATCGCCTACCAGAACGGCAACCGGCAAAATGCGGCTGCGAATTTTTACAAAAGTATCGATTTGAATCCCGCGAACATTTACGCCTTTCGTAACCTGGCCGTCACATTATCCGACCTGGGACGATCGGATGAGGCGGAAAAAATCGTACAAAGGGGATTGGCCCTGGATGAAAATAACCGGGCGTTATTGCTGATTGCAGCAAAACTGGCGCTGGCCGACAAAAAGTTCGGTCAGGTTGTGGATGCCTTGACGTCGGTATGGGAGAGTGATCCATCTGATATAGAAATCGGACTCAAACTGGCCTATTTCCTGCGTTACCAAAACAAGGGTGACAAAGCGGAAGAAATATACCGCACTTTGTCAAAATATTACCCCGGTGATATCCGTATAACGAACGAATGGGTTTCACACTTGAAAAGCCGGAAAGATTATCAAGGGGCACGGGAATTGTACACAACCTTTATGCAAAAAAACGGACCGGATGCTGAGGTTTATCATAAACTAGCGGAAATTCATATCTCCCAGGATAGTCTGGCGGCGGCGCGCAGGGATTATCAAAAGGCGTTGGAGCTTTTTCCCTGCCATATTGCCACTCTTCAGAAATCCGCTGAAAGCTGGGAAAAACAGGGAAACTGGTCCCAGGCCCGGAATGAATATCTCCGCGCCCTGCAATGCTGTACCGGCAGCAGCGATAGTCTCGATTTGCTACCCGCCCTGGCAGTTGTATATGAAAAAATCGATACGGCCGGTGCCATATCAGCTTACCGGACAATATTGAAATTATCCCCGGATGTGGATTCGCCCCATGTCCGCCTGGGTGAGATTTACCTCGCCCGTCATGACACGGTTTCGGCTGAAAAAGCTTTTCAACGGGCCGCGTTTTTGTTTTCGCCCGATCCTCTCCCCTATATGCGGCTGGCGGAATTCCATCTGGACAGAAAGGATTCGTCACGGGCACGCGAATTCTGCCGTTCGGCGATACGCCGCGGACTGCAGCAGCGAAACGATGCACGATCTAAAATTATTGGGGAACTTGAAACTGCCGACGGCCAGATGACGACGGATAATTTTAAATCCATAAACTCGATCAGTCAAGCCACCGAGGCCTCTCTACCGGTTTTGCGCGATGCCCTGGAACTGGCGCTGCGGTTGACGCCGGACTGGCAGCGCGAAGAGGTTTTGAGAGAATTCTGGGAAGACTATCAACACGATACCGTACTGCCCGAATATCTGGGACGTATACTGGAGACAGAGAAAAGCTGGGATGAGGCCGAATCCGTCTACCGTGTTTTGCTGCAAAACAACGTACGCTCTGCCGAGGCGCACCGGGGCCTGGCACGGATATTCGAGAAACAGGGGGACGTCAACCAGGCCCTGATGGAGTATAAACGTGTCATCGAAATCGACAACCATGACAGCACCTCGTACCGGGCTCTGTTCGGGCTGTATGAATCCGGCGGAAAGCTGGATGAATTATATGAGGATTGGCAGCTCAAATACAGAGTCGACAACAGAAATGTAACATTCTTGGAGTATTTTGCCGAATTGTTGGACAAATTAAATAAAAACGACCAGGCCGTGAAAGTGAGGGAACGGATCGACCGGATCCGGGTGGAAGAAGAGGCCGGTTTTTAAAACAGATAATCCGTTTTTTCCGGGGAACGGCGAAAAACAGCAAAACAAAGGACTCGATCTTTTAACGTAAAGCCAGAATGGATACAAAAATGAGAAAAAAAGTAATCTCGCTGCTCTTGTTGCTGACAACCTGCGGATTCACCCAATTTTTGACCAATAAAGTCCGGATATCGGGACAGGCCGGCGCATATTACGAGACCTATAACATCTATGGCCGCGAAGCCAGGCGTCCGCCCAACACGGGAAGGATCTACATTCGCCCCACTCTTAACCTGTTCGGACTGCAGTTCGGCCTCGAGGCGGATATTTTCGCCACCACCGAACAGCGTTACCGGGTACAGGATTTTAACCGCTACGGCATAAATCCCAAGTGGAAATGGGGAAACGCCAATCTGGGTGATTTTATGCCGCGCTGGAGCCGGATGACAGTGCACGG
>JAFGEC010000370.1 GCA_016931775.1 Candidatus Zhuqueibacterota bacterium
ATTTTATGCGGCGACAAATGATTTTACAGTTTCTG
Source organism: Candidatus Zhuqueibacterota bacterium (assembly GCA_016931775.1). GTDB lineage: Bacteria > Zhuqueibacterota > Zhuqueibacteria > Residuimicrobiales > JAFGEC01 > JAFGEC01. Next base: position 36 of record JAFGEC010000370.1, read on the forward strand.
GCAGACATTAATATAAATGCCAACACCAAAATACATAATATATTGATGCAATAATATGATGATTTTAAAATTAATGAGTTTTAATTATTTTTTCATGTCTCCCCGCCCTATAATCCTAATACGATATTAAGTAAAGTAGTCGAGAAAGTCAAGGGATTTTGGGGGGAATCCTGTCATTTCTCAACTTGATCAAAAACAGCAAAAACGACAAATTTCTTTTTTATGAAAATAATACGCCTAATTTTCGGCGACTTGAGGTGGGAATTATTTCATTGTATCGGCTGGAATGAGATTAATTTATTCCTCACTCATCACGCGAAAAAAGATTCACCGTCATTCAGGCTGTGATATTATCCGCAATAGACTGATTAAAATACCAAATACTTACGGAGATTTACGGTTAAAAGTAAAAAATCGGTCGCAACCCACCCATATAGCCCATAAAATAATATTAAAAACACAAACCTCCCGAAGGACCCCTTTCACACATTCACACTCCCAGAGACCATTTGGGTCGCACTCCTTCCCAAGCACCTCCGGGAGGTCTGGTATTATTAATCATTACAATTATAACCAAGCTCAGGTTGGTCGTGAATCTTTTTTTTTATTTTGCTTGTCGTATTTTACTTACCAACCGGTCTGCCTGGGTGCTCGTCCGGCCGGCTATTTATAAAAGGAGATCGATTATCTGATGAACAACATTCTTTTGGTAACCCTGGTATTTCCAGCTTTTAATGTATACAGGTACACACCACTGGATACCATTTTCGCATTTTTATCCCGGCCATCCCAAACAATCTTAAAAAAGCCGCTCTTGTGCACAGCCGAAAATGTGATTCCGGTGTAACCGATAAAGTAGGCCTCTATGAGTGTTTCGGTGCCGCCCCATATCTCCACACCCACAACCTGGACGCCTCTGTCGCGAAACGGCAAATATATATTGTTTTCCAAATAAGGTGCTTCCGTTTTACAGGTGCTGCATGAAAATCCCAGGAAAAACAGCAAAACGATATTTCCCCGCTGAGATTCCAGCCTGAATAGATTATCGTCCGTATCCATCAGCTCAAAATCTGGTGCATCATCCCCGACCTCTACAGCGGATAGAGCGGTTTGTCCGAAACCGGCAAAAATGGCCATAACAAGAGTGATTAACAATATTTTTACATTCATAATAACCTCTGCATTTTCAAACTTTAACAAGCAGACAAACAGGATTATTCCTGTACTTTACAGTCTCAGTCATCTTTTATTTTAACCGACTAGCCGAACCACACAAAACAAGGTATCCCCAAAATTCTACGATGGGCCACATCTAATATACTGATTTATATTAATTTAATTACCGAAAAAATTATAAAATTGCCTGGCTAAAATCTCTGCGCTTCTGCGGCTCTGCGCGGAGTTGAAAAAATCATACTAAAGTGAGGAAGCCTGGTTGATTCAATCCATATGTTTATCAATATAAACAAAATTTTGGGGGATACCCTGTGCACTTAAATCTTGCATATTAATAAAAAAGCCGTTATTTTATAAAATAAAAAGATGAAAAAACAATTGCCGGAACCACCGGCTATTTTTTAAAATTCGAGGGATATCGTTAAACAAATTCGAAAAAGATATAAAACTTTCGGAGGACGTATGAAAAATCTGTTCGCAGGAATCGACAGTTCGACCCAGAGTACAAAACTACTCGTTATCGATACGGATTCATCCAAAGTGGTTTTCAGTGAAAGCATCAATTATGACCAGGATATGAATTATTCAACCCAAAACGGTGTTATCCAGGGACTGGGTGAAGGCGTTTCCGAATCCGATCCCAATATGTGGACGGAAGCCCTGGATATGCTTTTTGACCGGCTGGCAAAATCAGATGTTCCGCAGAACAACATCAAGGCCATTTCCGTCTCGGGCCAGCAGCACGGCCTGGTCACGCTGGATGCCGCCGGTAACCTGACGCGCCCGCGCAGCAAGCTGTGGAACGATTTCAGTACAGGAGAGGAATGCGAGCTGATGACGGAAGCCGTCCACGGCGTCGATAATATGATCAGGGAAGTGGGTAACAGTCAGCGCACCGGATATACCGCCGCCAAAATATTCCACATGGCGCGGCATGAACCCGACGCATTTACCAGAACCACCACCTGTTTTCTGGTGCACAATTTCATCAACTGGTTTTTAACCGGAGGCAAAGACGGCGGTGTACGGGTGATGGAACCAGGCGACACATCGGGAATGGCTTTATGGCACCCGGGGACCGGCGAATGGTCGAAAAGGGTTATGAACGCCATTTCACCGGAGCTGGCCGCCAAAATACCGCCGCTCAAACCGTCCGATGCCACCATCGGAACCATCGGCGCGGCACTTGCTGCAAATTACGGACTGGATCCGCGATGCCGTATCGATGCAGGCAGCGGCGACAACATGTACGGCGCCGTGGGAACGGGAAATGTGGTGCCGGGCATCGTCACCGTCAGCCTGGGAACCAGCGGGACCGCCTACACATACCTGGAAGAACCGTATATCGATCCCTCCGGCGAGATTGCGGCTTTTTGCGACAGTACGGGTAACTATTTACCCCTGTTGTGCGTATCCAACCTGGCCAACGGTTATAATGCGATTTTGACGGAATTTAAAATCAGCCATAAAGACTTTATAAAAATTGTTAAAGACGTTCCTCCGGGTAACGAGGGCCGAGTGCTGATCCCGTGGTATATGGGTGAGCGCACCCCCGATGTCCCCCAGGGCAGTCCGGTTTATTTCGGTTTTGGCATCGATGATTTCAGCCGTGAAAAACTGTGCCGCGCCGTTTTGGAAGGACATGTCCTGAATTTATACGCCGGATTCCGGAAAATGCCGGTCAAGGCCAGAGAAATCAGGCTCACCGGCGGATTGACACAATCGGATGCCTGGTGCCAAACCATTGCCGATATTTTCGAGGCCGAAGCGGTTCCCGTTGAGGGAGAAGGTGCAGCACTGGGTGCGGCATTACATGCCGCATGGGTATATCAGAAGGAAAACGGCGGTGGAAAATCCCTCGAGCAGGTGGTATCGCCGTTTGTGGTATTAAACGAAACCATGCGCAAAAAACCGATTCCGCAAAACATGTCCGTTTACAGGGAGCAAAAACAGGTTTTTATCGCTCTTTCCGAAAGGATTCGCGGTGTCCAAACCGCAGCCGATCCTTTTGCTTTGCGGGCGGAGATGGTTAAAAAATAAACACACGAGAAAGGAGTTCCCATGGCGGACGACATTGAATATGATATTTTTGGTGACGATTTACAGCTGGTTGAAATAGAACTGGATCCCGACGAGGGCATACGTGCCGAAGCCGGAGCCATGATGTATATGGAGCAGGACATTCAGATGCAGACAAAAGCCGACGGCGGTATATTCGGCGGTTTTAAGAGGATACTTACCGGTGAATCGTTTTTTATCACCACTTTTTTAAATACGGGACGCAACAAGGCACACGTGGCATTCTCCGCGCCGTTTCCGGGCAAAATCGTCGTGCTTAATCTGACGGAACTGGGGGGCACATTTTTATGTCAGAAAAATTCATTTCTGTGTGCCGCACGCGGAATCGAAATCGAAGTCGCTTTTACCAAACGAATCGGTGCCGGACTTTTCGGCGGCGAAGGATTTATTCTGCAGCGTTTGGAGGGCGAAGGACTTGCCTTTGCCCATGCCGGTGGTACGATAATCTCCAAGCAGCTGGGGCAGGGGGAACAACTGCGCGTGGATACCGGCTGTCTGGTGGCCTTTGCGCCCACAGTGGATTATGATATTAAATTTGTCGGCGGATTTAAAAACGCCTTGTTTGGAGGCGAAGGATTGTTTCTGGCACAACTGACGGGACCGGGACTGGTGTATTTACAGAGTCTGCCGTTCTCACGTCTGGCCGACCGGATATTTGCCGCATCACGTATGAGCAGAGGCGAATCCAAGGGTGTAGCCGGCCTGGGAGGAGACATACTGGGCGGGATTCTGGGAGGCGACAGTCGATTTTAACCCGCTGACATTGAAGAAAAATTTGATACCGTACCTGTACATCAACGATAAATTCCGCCGCCATATTGTTTGCGGGGATATTCATGGATGCTATAACGAATTCAGACGGTTACTGGATACCGTTGAATTCAGCACCGATGATCTGCTCATCACAGTTGGAGATATGGTTGGCAGAGGACCTTTCAGCCGCGAGGTCGCTCTGTTTTTTAAAAACACCCCGAATGCGGTGGCCGTTATGGGAAATCACGAACGTAAAATGGCCGGCGTGATCCGCGGCACCATGCGGCCGCGCTGGTCGCAAAGCCAGACACTGCAGTATATACCCGTACACGAACAGTCCGGATGGGCGGACTATTTCGAATCCCTGCCGGCCGTACTGGAAACGGAATATTGTATCGTCACCCACGCCAGACTCGATCCCGCTCGACCGCTAACCGCCCAGCATCCTTATTTCACCTGCGCTGTCGGCGGCGCAAACGTGGATTTCCAGCGCGACAGCAAGGGTATTCCCGCCTGGTATCGTGAATGGAAAAAGAAATATCCGGCTCATAAACCGGTTTGTATGGGACACAATGAGTATCCGGCCGTTCGGCTGGTACCGGACCGGCTCTGGGCGCTCGACACCAGGGCGGTATACGGTAAATCGCTTACCGCCATCATTTTTCCCCAACAGCAAATTGTCAGTAAAAAAGCCGAAAAAAATTACCGTAAAATCGCACTGAGTACCTTGGTCCTGCCCGATCTGGATTCGACACTACCGGAATCCTGGCATCTCGACACTATTGCTCCGTTTTTACAAAAGGAAAACCGGCTGGCAAAAGAACAAGAGCTTGTAGAAATTTTCTTTTGTTATCTGGCGCAAACACAGCTTTTGCAAAAATTAAAATCACTGCGTGAATTGCTGCTCGAAAAGCACGGAGCCGTTCCGGAACCCGGAAATGCCCGCGGCAGTTATTTCAAGCGGTTGAAAAACAAAATCCCAAAAAAGGTCAACAGCCGGTTGTTATCCCATCTTCTGTCTCCCCGTTGTGGCGATTTGGATACCCTGATGCGGATTTACCAGTCGGATACCCTGAGTAAAATCCTGAAGGATATGGAAATTCTGGCACAAATTAAAGTCGATTGACGGTCTCGTTTAAAAATTGGAAAAGTTTATAAGGATTCGATTACAAAAAACTGGATGCGAAATTTTCTGATTTTGTAACCAGACATTTGTATAAAGGCAGAACGGATCATCCTAGGAACCTGTCGGACTCAACAATTTTCATTTTTATAAATAATTGATTTTTATGCATTTAAAAAATTAACCTCAAAATCAATGGTGTAGAAAAAACAGATGCTTACGATACAAGTCCGACAGGCTCCTAGA